>DBYQ01000024.1:679-5974 GCA_002310015.1 Bacteroidales bacterium UBA1182 | reverse complement strand
CGGCCGGCTGCCGGCAGAAAAATGCTCTGTCCTTCATATCCGGGAACATTGCTGGTGATTTTATATCCTTGGAATTGTATCGTCAGGTAACCATTCCTGTCTTTACCGATAGTATCCTGAACTCTTGTCCAGGTGCATTTGTTCCTGAGTTCCCAAAGCTCATCGGCCGTAGGCATGCGCCATCCGTCACCAAGCAGTACTGCAGCGGCATCATCCTCGGGATCAAGAGTCTCCTTATAATCAGGCTCCGGATATTTGCCGATGAAAAATATATCAAAGCCCATATTATACTTGCTCCACTGATGTGAGAATTCTCCGAATCTGTAGTTCTTGCCTGAGTAATATCCTGCCTTGGGTTTTGTCTCTCCCCATGCAAAAAAGGCGCCAGCTTCATTCTGGTCCGATGCCCCAAGATTGGCCGATGCCCACTTAACGCTGAGTCCCAGGTCAACGGGCTCAGGTACGGGCATTGTCACCGTAATGGTCATCTTATCCTCATAGCCTGCAGTACTGGCCGATATCTCACAACTGCCGGTTCCCACAGCAGTCAGATAACCGTTAACCACAGTTGCCACATCGGCATTTGTTGTGCTCCATACAATCTCCCCTTCGTTTACCGGACGACCGGACGGCATCATGTTCACTTTCATGGGTCTTAATTCACCGTAATGCAAGTCAAGGTGTTCATCAGGTAATGATATTGATGCAAACTTATCGGCATCATGCGTCTTGACCGGACGCACGCTCATTCCCGCATCCCTTTTCTTTTCGACACTGTAGAGTTCCACTTCAGTGATAACATAGATTTTGGAGCGTTTTCTGGGACCCGCTAACGTATCGTTCCAATTGAAGAGGTATCTACTGCCATTATTCGCCACAGCTGTTGAAGACCAGAGGTTAAACTCCTGGCCAACGCCTACGACTTTATCATTCATCATGCATCCTGAAAAGGGGATGAAAATCTTTTTACCCTCAAATCCCGGAACCTTGCTCTCAAATTCCATTCCGGTTACCCCTTTGACAGTCACAGTCTTCTTGTTACACTTTTCCATCAGTTCCTCAAAATCCTGCGCTGTGGGTATATGCCATTCTCCGCCCGACAGGACCGATGCCACATCATCCTCAGGCTCAAGACGCTCCAGATTATCGGCTTTAAGCAGGAACCCGATATTTTCGTCATTAGTGTATTTGTCCAGATACACATTATAATTAGAAACAGTACTGCAGTAACGGTAGTTTGACCAATTGTAATAATCCTTGGTCTCTATCTCGGCCCAGGCATAATAGTCTCCCTTGTCCTGAGGATTATCGGCCCCCAGATTGCATGTAGCCCACAACACGCCCAAACCCAGATCCACGAACTCCATCTCATGCGGCGTTACGGTAACGGTGCATGTGGCGCCCTTGCCGTAAGCCATCGCCGTAATTTCACAAACACCTGGTTTCTTGGCCACAATAAGGCCGTCATCCATTACAGAAACCACGTTTTCATCGGACGATACCCACTTGCAGGCACTGTTCAAAATGCGTTTACCGTCAGCCGTAGTAACATTAAGTCTGTCTACCGATGCCTGACTCATCTTAAGAGTCCCCTTTTCAATAGAAAGATCCGTAAGTTCACTTTCTGAAAGAGGCATAACCATACGTACTGATTGCTCTGAATAACGGTTCTCACTATGCCATTCCGAACCGTCTCTCATGAAATTGAAACCGTATGCTCCCTGCTCTCCAGACTGGACGCCGGGGGTAGAGGTCCAATATGAGCCGTATGAGTTCTGACGCTTTATATTGCCATCCTGCAACCACCCGGATGCGGGAATGAATATACTGCGGTCCCTGTATCCATCTATTGTGCTTGTAATCAGATAACCTATCTTTCCTCCCTTCTCTGTCCATTTCCATGTACAGTAATCAAGCAACTCATTCCACTCTGCCTTGGATGCCAGGCGGCTGCCATCGGTTGTCTTTATGTCCATAGCATCGGCCCACGTCCAATACCATCCGTACGGTCTGAGTTCTGTGGTTCCCATATTGACTGTACCCCATTTTACACTCAAGCCCAAATCAACATAATCATTCTGGGCAATGGCTGGAATGCAGAGTGACATCAGCACGGATGTCAATGCAAGCAAGAGGACTCTATTTCTCATAATGCTATTGGTTGGTTTGTCTGTTATCTAAACTGATTTACGGGCAGACGGGACGGATGGAGCGGCCTTCGTTGCGGTAAGAGCCGTTTCCCATAGACGCATCACGGCAGAACCATATTCCGTTAGCGTGATCCCAACCGCCCATCAGGAAACTGCCAGTCTCATGGCTGAGTGTACTTGACCAATACACGCCGTATTCCGGATACTGATGTAGAGTAGCTACAGCCACGGAGTCGTTAAACATGTTGACAGGAAGGAAAATAGAGTTTTCCTCAAACCCCTCTTTCTTGCCCGATACACGAAATCCTTTTACATCGTTTTCTGTTGTCCAGGTCCAATTACACTCTCGGCGCAGTTCATCCATTTCTGCACTGGTAGGCATTCGCCAGTTGCCTCCCCACTTGACATGAGCCACATCATCCTCCAAGTCCAATACAGTCTTATTGTCTTCATTGCAGTACTTGGTATAATTGCCACGGACTCCGTCCACACTGTACTTATAGGTAGAGTAACTGTACTCCGTCTTGGTTATAGTCTCACCCCAGGCAAATAATCCGCCTACCTCCTCAGGATTAGCGGCTCCCACGTTACATGTAGCCCACTTTACAGACAATCCCAGGTCAACGTATTCATGCTCCGGGAAATACTGTTTGCCATTTACAAGAATCCGGGTAATTGATTTGCCGTTTACAGTTATGGTGCCATCATCGTGCATCTGGGCCCCGGGTAGTTTACGGACCAAATCTTCGGCCGTCTTTATATCTCCTCCATCATACTTGGCAGAATTGAAAAATAAGGCTGAATCAGTCAACAATTCTCTGTCATCTATATGAGCGATGACAACTTCTTGAGCACACAAGGGAATGCAGAGTGACATCAGCATGGATGTCAATGCAAGCAAAAGGACTTTCTTTCTCATAATGCATTTGATTGGTTTATCTGTTATCTAAACTGATTTATAGTGAAAATGCGTCTTGTGTTAAAGGCGCATTTTCATAATAAACCATAAATGAGCGTTTTGCATTACTCGCAAACGGGACGGATAGCACGGCCTAAGTTGCGTTGGACGAATGATGCCTGGAAGTTCACATCCGGCTCAAGCCACATACCCCACGCATCACATATACCGTTCATCTTCAGTACAAGTTCGTCATCAACAAGGAAACATGTCCAATAGAGGCCAGCAAACTGACCTTCACCTATAGACTCACCCTCTACAACGCTCGTAGAATCTCTATATACAGTAAAGGGAAGAAAAATGGAGCGGTCTCTATAACCTCGTTTATTACCTCTTATACGGAACCCTTCGGTTCCATCCTTCATCTTTACATAACTCCAGGTACACTTACCCATCAACTCTTTCCATTCACCTGTTGTGGGAATACGCCAGTTTCCGCCCCATTTTACATGAGCCGCGTCATCTTCAGGTTCCAATCTGTTCTTACGGTCTTTATAGTTATACTTGGTAAAGTCATCATAACTGCCGTTTATGCTGAACTTATAATTGGACATAGTGTATTCAGACTTGGGCTCAGTCTCACCCCAGGCAAAGAGATCGCCTTTATCCTGGGGTCTTTCAGCACCCACATTACAGGTGGCCCACTTTACTGATAAGCCCAGGTCAACGTATTCATGTTCAGGGAGGTTGTTTTTATCTACTCCCTGAGATTCCTCACTATATGCTACCTTGCTGTTTTCAGGTAATTGGTGCGTTTCGTTTCCTTTTATCATCAATACGTCGTTATCATTAAACTTTACGAAGTCCTGATTACTGCGGAAGACTTCTTCAACAGACGCTCTGTTATTAATTGTATTGAGATTGAAAGGCTGTGTTGATTCAACAGGATATCGTATCTGTTGAGCACTCACAGTAAGGCCGATTGATACCAGTATGCATGTCAATGCTATATGATGGACTACCTTTTTCATAATGCATTTTCAATTGATAATGTTACGGGCAGACGGGACGGATTGAATAACCGGACTCACGTGATCCATAGGATATAACTGCATGTCTGCTTGAAAAATCAATGATGGCTGCACTATGACATGACAGACTTCCCATTCCATCATTTAGAGGTTCGATAGTACTTGACCAGTAACTTCCTCTGGAACCATATTCATATCGAAGGTTCAATGCATGACCTGATGCCGGGAGAAAGATGGAGCGGTTAGTATAACCTTGTTTTTTACTTGTAACACGATATCCGTTTACGCCGTTAAGAGTTGTCCACTCCCAGGTGCAGTTGTCTAGCAACTCAACCATTTCCTGCTTGGTAGGCATACGCCATTTGCCACCCCAGATGACATGGGCCACATCATCTTCAGGGTCAAGAGTTGTCTTGTTGTCAACAGTTCCGTATTCACTGTTCGTATTGTATTTTGTAAAACCGAACATAACATTGCCCCACTTGCCGGTCATCCAATTCCTAGGATCAAGGATATTTTTAGGCTCTGTTTCTCCCCAAGCGTATAGAATTCCATTCTCCTCAGGTTTATCGGCACCGACATTACAGGTAGCCCATTTTATAGATAAGCCCAGGTCAACATACTCATGGGTTGTTTTGGTATTTTTGGATGCTACAGACCGTACCAATTCAGGGTCTGTTATAGTACTTTCTTTTGTTTCTATGATCTTAACACCATTGACAGCCTCGGGACCATATAAGTCAGTTGCGGCCTTATCAATTACTGTCAACTGGTTTTTAATATCCATAAACCTGATGTTGTTTACTGTTTCCCTGTCAACTATTTTTCCGTCAACAATGTATATTAAATCATTATCAGGTTTTCTGCCTATTCCCAAATGTTCATTTCCTAATGTCAGTGTATTCATGTCCAGCACCACTATTTTTCCTTCTTGTCCGTTAACTGTATAGGTATATACTGTATCTGACGAAACTGTAGATTCACCTGAAATCTTGTCATAAGCCACATTTGCGGTCAATGTTAGCGATATACACATCACAAGAGGGAGGTAGAGGAACCTGAGCATCTGACGGCGGCCGGACCGTTTGCGGTTCATCATGTCTATGCGGCTCTCAACGCCGTTGCCGTTGAAACTTGCCACTATATTGAATGCCAAGCCACCCTGTGACTGGCTGAGCAGCATAAACTGGTACGGACGGGCATCGGACAGGGAGTT
>DBYQ01000024.1:0-608 GCA_002310015.1 Bacteroidales bacterium UBA1182 | reverse complement strand
AACCACTGGAACAGTGACATGAAATCAACCAGCATGAGCTCAAGGGGATGGCCGTGCGCTATGTGGGCTTTCTCATGCCTTAAAACATTGGCATCAATGCCGGCATAGTCCTTTTGACGCACCACTATGGTTCCAAGCCAGCTGAACGGGCTTACGTTCTTATCGGTAACAACAATCCTGTAGCCGTCACCGCGTTCAACTGTCTCTCCACCTCTTACTATGGCCGAAACCTTAAGGATGGAGCGTACCCTGAGCAGGAGCATAACAATGAGACCGGCCAGATATGCAGCCAGCAGAATCCGGAGCAGTACAGCAGTTATATCCTTATGCTCTTCAGGCGCCTGGACTGCTGCGTTCTCGGTGGCAGATACCGACGGTGCGGGAGCACTTGTTTGTGCAACAGGAGAGAAAGGTTGGATCTGATTTACAGGAGCAGCCGCGGGCTGAGCAGACGCTTGGGTCTGAGCCATCGGACTCTTGCGGATATCGCGATGTACTGTAATTACAGTTACAGGGAGAACATAGGAGAGTACAAGTGAGAGCATCAGGGCTCCGCGCTTAAGGCCGTGGAATGTCTCGCGGCGCAACAAAAGGCGGTACATAAGTAC
>DBYQ01000059.1 GCA_002310015.1 Bacteroidales bacterium UBA1182 | reverse complement strand
GGGGTAACGCAGGTGCTAGCGTATTTCCGGCGCACCTTAGGGAGAAAAATGGCTCTACATGCGTTACGGTTCCCTAAGGTCAGGGGGTTACCGCTCCCTAAGGTCAGGGGGTAAGACCTTAAGTTCTTTAAGAGAGGTTATTGTTTGGTCAGGTATATTGTTCACGCTCAACAATTCATTATTATGCAACCATACTGTGTGGCAGCCGATGGATTGGGCGGGAAGGATGTCTTTTTCAAGGCTGTCGCCTATCATAATGGTTTCTTGCGGTTCCAGGCCCAGGGCGCGGACGCCAAGGCGGAATATTTCAGGATCAGGTTTGCGGATTCCTACTACGGCCGATTCAATTACATCCTTGAACAGATGGTTCAAGCCGAACTCATCAAGGACCGTGTGCATATTGCCGTAAAAATTGGTCACCAATACCATAGGATACTTTCTGCTCAGTTTTTCCAACACAGGCTTGGAGACGGTGGAAATATGCTTTACCACCTTGTTGTAGCAGTAATCCAGAACGGTATCCTGCTTAGTAAAGACAAGACCCTTTGATTGCATATACTCTGTCTGTAATGCAATCTTGGTCTGAAGCGTCTTACAGAATGAGTAATCAGGGGCGATGATGGGATTGGTGCCTAAAGTGCGCTCCGTATGGACGTATGCTTCACGCAGCAAGGGCTCAGGGATATCGGCCACAAGGGCGTATGCCTCACTGAAAGCATCAAACCAGTGAACGCCGTCGGAATCAATGGTTCCGCCAAAGTCTATGAGTATGCCCTTAATCATGCTTACGTCCGGTTTTCATTATTATGATACCAATCACTGTCCATACCAATTGGCGTATGCGGGCCACAAGGGCGGTGTAAAGGCCGTATGCGCCGGGTACCTGTACTCCGCCTGCAGCCAGAGCCATGCCGCCCTCATAGCCACCCATCTGCATAGGTGAAAAGAATATCAGGTTACTGAAGAGTGATGAGAACGCCATGACAAGTATGCTGTCCCAAAAGGTAAATCCCGGTACGAACATACCTATCAGCAGCCAGTACTCCAGGCACGATACCACGCGGGCCGCATACTCAAGCAGCAACGACCACCAGAATGGAGTACAGCGCTCACCGTGCAAAAACGCAATCTGGCTATCTACCTCCTCAAGGTCAGTACGATGCCTCTCCAGATAACCGGCAGCCCACTTCCTGACCAACGGAATACGGCTCAGCAATCCGAATACCTTGAGCACAAAACCCTTGCGATAGCCCAATGAGAACAGCCAGAGAACTGCGATAAAGACAACAGTCATAATGCCCAGCATTATGCTCATCCACACATCAAGTCCATAAGCGCCACCAACCGTAAAATGCAGCACTACATAGAGCGCCACCGCTGACAGCCAGAAGCAGAAATGTGAGCAGATATGCATCATGGAGTACAGGATAACCGATGATGTGGCTTTCCTGCCGCCCACATAGTTTGACAGTTCCAGAATGCGGTAAGGCTCACCACCCATTAGTCCAAGCGGAGTGACATAGTTCAGCGCATAGCCCGATACGGTGAGCTGAAATACTTTGCCGAACGGTACTCTCCTACCCGTTCCGTCATTGATGATAAGGCCAAATGAGCACGCATTGATAAGGTATATAATACCCCAGAGCAGGACAATGACCGGAAACCATATTCCCGCCTGCGCCAGCACCTCCCTGACGCGTATCCAATCCGCATCAAAAGAGAGGAGCATCAGCACCACGGCAGCTACTCCGCACAGGAAGAATATGTTACGCCAGCGTTTGTTCATATCTCATTCATCATATCATAACATACCTTTTCATGCGATACCCTCATGCACAGGAATATGATATTCATCACCGTGATTTCAAATATGGGATAGAGCCACGGTTCTCCTATCAGCAAGAATATGTATAGCGCAATGGCGCGGGTATTGAACGTAAGTATGTTTGTCCATTTGAGCAGATGATAGGTGCGGCGGCAGAACTCCTGGCCCAGCTCAACAGGTATTGTACTGCCGTACTTGTCATTGACGGCGGCACGGAACTGCTGGAAGAACGGCGTCATGCCCTCCTGCCCGGCAGTATAATTCTGATAGAAAAAGAGCCAGATTTTCCAGAACCAGCGTTTGCGCCAAGGCGTAGATGCCTGCTGCTCTGCCAGTTCACGGCTGTCATTCAGTTCAGAGTGGTCACCATGGAAAAGCAGGTATATGTTACGGTAATAGTCAGCCAGACCTGCCTGACGGGCATGGAATATAAAGCCTGAACCAAAAAACAGCACGAATATCCATATGCCCCAAGTCCTTCCGTCAGCAAAAGGTATAGGTTCATCATAAAGCCTTAATGAGAGAAAGAAAGATATTGAAAAGAACCACGCATCACCGGCCAAGCCGTCAAGAAGGCGACCCCAGAGGGTTTTCTTGCCTGTCATTCGGGCCAGCTGGCCATCGGCACTGTCCAGAAAATTGGCAAGCATTAGCATGGCTATACCAAGTATTGTCCAGCCCATTGTGGGGTGCCACCAGCAGTAACCGGCAAATACGCCAAGTATGATTGATATTATGGTTACAACGTTTGGATGCACGCCAAGAGCGCCAAAAGCTTTGGCAAAGAGATATCCTACCGGTCTTGTGAACCAGATATCAAGCCACTCCTCAGTATCCTTTGACTTATATGTAGCCTCAACCGCACTTTTACGCTTACTATCTGTCATCTGTTTTTTCATTATCAACGTGGCTATCTTCTGCGCTGCCCCTACGGTACATGAACGGAAACTTGGCCAGTCATTGAAATCAACAACAGTAATTGCTCCGTCTGCCCCTACCACGGCATCGCCGCCATAAATATCTGCTCCCAATATTTCCGATATACGCTCAGCCACAGCGGTCAAAGCCTGAATATCTACACTGGCACAGTCTGGCTGGTCATTATAATGTTCCAGACCAAACTTTCCGTTTGAAGGAGACGCGGCATAGCAATCTGTCAGCCCCATGCCTCTTACGCCATAGAACTTGACCAGCCATCCCTTGACATGTGCCTGCAGCACACACTCGCCCAATCCACGTCCGGCAAGCCCGCACATAGCAGCAGCACACTGGGCGGCATTCTCTACATATCGGACGTCATCCTGCTCCACGGCATGGCTGTTGGCCCGTTTAATCCAGCAGGGATATCTTTTCCAGCCATCCGGCACTCCCGCTGTTGAACAAATGATACTCTCAGGAATCAATCCTGTTCCCCGCAACAGTTCCGTCTGAGCCGCACGGCCACAGTTGACAACAGCCTGAACGGTATTGGTAACAGGAACATCTGCCCATCTTAGCACATCTAATGCCTCCTTGCTGCGTGCCATCTGGAATATGCCGTTCACATCCGCCGGTATGCCGTTACTGACCAGCTCCTGCTCAGTCATACAGTTTACCTCATGCCCATGACGCTCCAACTCCGCCGCAACTGCGCGGAACACGGCTGCATCACCCGATACTCGCCCCGGTGAATACAATTCCGCACGGCTTACTCCAAGATACTTCATAGAATTGATGCTATCTGTTGAGCCTTTGCCACATCACTTATGTGATCCACATCAACCACCTGCCCCATGTCAAAAGCCTTGAGTCTAAAGCCCGATTCCAAGAGTTGACGCTGGAAATGACGCATCCTGGTCTGCCCACTCTCCAAACACCCCTTAAGAACATCTAAAGCAGATGCCTTAAGTGCATAAATACCTGCTGACACAAAACAGGAAGCGGCCATCTCATCAAGAAATCCTTGTATCATCATACCTTCATCAACGCTGACATAAAGGGGTTTCTCATCATCAACAAATGAAGTAACGCCCATCATTCCGTCATAAGGAGTATGGGCAAACTCATCCATCATGGCGCGGAAACGGCTCTCTAAAAACACAGTATCAACAGTGGTCACACAGAACCTGTCATTCCCCAGATAGGGCGACAGTTCCATAAGGCTGTGCATGGGTGTAGGGGTACTTTTTACCGTAAGGTCCATGGGCAGCTCACGGGAGAGACATTTTACGAACTCTGCTGTTTCACGGTTATCGGCATTTACTATGACGGCTATCCTGTCGGCCCCGCAACGCATCATGATACGCGCCAAGCGTTCTATCATGGGGACGCCGTTTACCGGCACCAGAGGTTTAGGCTGTCCGTACCCTTCAGATACCAGACGGTTTCCCCTACCTGCCGATATGATGCCGAAACGCATAACCCTTTATGGGGTGGATTTTACTCCTTACCCGGATCTAAATGCTTAAGTTTGTCGCTGTCGTCGCGACGGTCAAAGAAGAGTTTACCAAGCGGATTGGCACTGATCTCCTCCTCATTGCAACGTGAACGGTAAATGTCAATTGCAGCATATATTGCCTGACGCATTGACTCCTCATTAGCAAGTCCCTGTCCGGCAATATCGTATGCCGTACCGTGGTCCGGTGATGTACGTACAACCGGCAGACCGGCTGTATAGTTCACTCCGCCGTCCATGTCAAGAGCCTTGAGAGGGATAAGCCCCTGGTCATGATACATGGCCAGCACAGCGTCAAACTTGCGGTACTCACCGCTCCCAAAGAAGCCATCGGCAGAGAACGGGCCAAAGCACTGTACCTTGTCAGCAGCCATCTCATCAATGGCAGGTTTGATTATCTCATTCTCCTCCTTGCCGATAAGGCCGTCATCGCTGGCATGAGGGTTCAATGCAAGCACGGCTATACGCGGGATCTCTATGCCAAAGTCTATCTTGAGTGACTTATTGAGTATTCTCAGTTTTTCCTTTATGAGGTCCTTGTTGAGCAGTGAAGCCACCTTGGAGATAGGCTCATGCACGGTGGCAAGCGCCACTCTCATGGAGCTGTTCATAAGGATCATGAGTGCCTTGTTTCCTTCACCGAGTTCTGATTCGATATACTCAGTGTGTCCCGGGAAATGGAATGCATCAGAATGGATGGTCTTCTTGTTGATAGGTGCGGTAACCAGCACGTCAATCTTACCCTCACGATACTCCTTGACTGCACGCTCCAACGCCTGGAATGCAGCCTGGCCGCTCTCCTCTGTAGGCTGGCCAAAATCTACCTTGACATCCTCCTTGTTGCAGTTGACCACATTAAGACGGTCCGGCTGCGCATCGGATGCTGAATCCACCACATTGAAATTGGTAGGTGAATCTATGGTCTTGCGATGATATGTCATCACCTTGGGTGATCCATAGACTACAGGAGTACAGAACTCAAACATAGTGGGATCTGAGAATGTCTTAAGGATCACCTCATATCCTATTCCGTTCACATCACCCTGGGTGATGCCTACTATCAATCTTTCACTCATTATATTATCTCTGTTTTATTCTTCGGGTACAATAATTATCTCATCCAGATCATAGCTGAATCTGGCCAGGTCAAGTTCATCAGGGAGGCGTAAAGTGTACAGGGCAGCCTCAAGTTTCTTGAGGACATTGCGCTTAGGCTGGTTTGGATAATAGACGAATGCCTCTGCCACAATCACCCGCTGGTATTTCTCATCAACACGGCTTACCGATACGAACGGGCCGCCCATATCATAGTCCTTGACGTTCCAGAGGCCACGAACCACCTGGGCATACCCGCCGTGTACCTCCTCATCGGATACGAATATATACGGCATTGAGGTCATCATGTACTGACCTTCACGCGGGCCGGGTATATTGGCCTTCATCACTGAATCACGCTTTTTCACAAAATACTCCTCCGTGAATGTATTCAAATCACGGTATGGGAATGAATATATTACGATATTCAGGTCCTGTTCCACCCTCCTTACGAATTGCTCGCTGTGCGCCCACAGGAAGTTCTTTCCCTTGGTAATCTTGGTCAACTCTGTCGGTGCCCAGAAATCACATCTGAACATCTTCTTGACCTCATCCTGTATATACGGCTGATAGTCTTCCTGCAGCAGTTCACACGCACGGTTCAGTTCTGCCTTATTGAAGAAATCAACGATGGCATCCCTGTTATCAGTCACAAAATCCTTGAACTTGGAGGCGCTGGGAGCCTGGATAGTCATTATGATCTGAGGTGCGGCATACACATCCCTTGAATACTTGAACCTGCACTTGTTGTATGTGGAGGGATCAATCTTGACCACAACGACGTTACGGCACATCCGCAAGGTCTTGGAGAAATTGTTCTGGGTTATCTTAACAACCTTGAAGCTGGGCTCGGATTGGGCAACGCCTAACACGTCATCAGTAAGGACAGCATAGAGGGAATCCACCACACCGTTGTGGAAATCATCCTCTGCGGCCACCAAAAGAATCTCATAAGGAGAACCGGACGATGTAGGTGTGAGAATGGATTTCTTCTTCTTTCTGCCTGTTGTCTTTATTGTCTTGCTCTTCTTCTTTGTTTTCTTGGCTTTTCCGGACTTTGAGGCAGACACCTCAGTCTTGGTATCGTCATCAGACGTACCACTCTGTTGCTTTCCCTTTCCGCAGGCTATCATTACCATAGCCGCAAGCATAGCAACGCAAACTTTGAAAATGATGTTCTTTCTCATATCGTAACAGATTTATTGTTTTTTGCTGTGCTCAACATTCCGCAGGCTGCCCAGATATCCTCACCGCGTGATGCGCGTATGGTGGCAAACACACCGTGAGCGGTAAGCCAGTCGCGGAACTCCACCATCCTTGACTCCGGCACAGGTTTGAGCGGGCTGTCAGGAATGGCATGGAAGCGTATCAGGTTTACACGGCAACTGAGTCCGTTCAGGGCTTTGACAAGCAGGCGGGCATCATCGGCAGAGTCATTGACACCGTCAAACATGGTGTACTCAAATGAGAGACGGCGCTGATGGCTGAAATCATACCTGCGCAGCACCTCAAGCATCTCAGTCATTGAGAATGCCTTCTCTGCCGGAATAAGCTCACGGCGTTTCTCCGGTGTGGGTGCATGCAGACTGACCGCAATGTGGCACTCACAGCCCTCAACAAGCTGTTTGAGCTCACGACGCAGGCCCACCGTTGATATGGTGATGCGTTTGGGGCTCCAGCCGAATCCCCACGGAGCGGTCATGATCTCCTGTACGGCCAGTACGTTCCTGAGGTTGTCAAGCGGCTCACCCATGCCCATAAAAACCACATTAGTGAGATTCTGCTTTTCAGGCAGGGAGAGTATCTGGTTCAGTATCTCACCCGCAGTAAGGCTGGCGGTATAATGCTGACGGCCTGTCATGCAGAACACACAGCCCATCTTGCAACCTACCTGGCTGGAGATGCACAGAGTGGCGCGGTCATCATCAGGGATATATACGGCCTCAACAAAATGTCCGTCCTGAACGGGGAACAGGTATTTGACCGTACCGTCTGTAGATGCAACCTTGTGCTGCGGAGCTGAAAGCCCTACCTCATAGTTTTCTGCAAGGCGCTCACGCAGTTTAAGCGATATATTGGTCATCTGGTCTATGGAACTGACCTGCTTGACATACAGCCAGTCTGCCATCTGCTTGGCCGCGAACATGGGCATACCCACCTCAACAGCCACCTGCTGCAGTTCCGTCAATGTCATTCCAACCAGATTCTTCTTACTCATACAGCTATATTATTACGTGCAAAGATAGTGCAAATAATTATTTTTTCAGTATCTTCGGGCTTGCTATGATAGAAACGATAGATTTACCCAAATACGTCTCCTCAACTGCAGCAGTAAGGGAGATATTGAGTTCCACGAGTGCAGAATACCTGCTGTTCAACATCAGCGGCAGAGAAGTCAGCCTGACCGATGAGGCTCTGGCACGCATGCTTGATGCCGCCAATGCCACCGGAGCAGGAATGGTCTATTCTGATTATATCAAGATGACCGGCCCGGATTCAATAATCCCTGCACCGCTCATTGACATACAAAGTGGCAGCCTGCGTGATGATTTTGACTTTGGTGCCGTAGTTCTGGTTACCCGTACCGGTATTGACGCATATCTGGCGCGTACAGGACTGTATGAGTCAGAGTGCGGCGGATTCTACCAGATGAGACTGGCCATCCAATGCGTTCTGCCTATAGTACGTGTCCCCCAGCCGCTCTACACCTTGACTGAGACTGATCTACGCACATCCGGACAGAAACAGTTTGACTACGTGAATCCCAGCAACCGCTCCATCCAGATTGAGATGGAAAAGATCTGCACGGAGCATCTTAAGCATATAGGCGGCTATCTGAAACCAGGATTCGGCAAGAAAGTGGAATCCTATAGCGGTGATTTCCCGGTTGAGGCATCGGTCATAATTCCCGTGAGGAACCGTGCCCGTACCATAGCCGATGCCGTCAAGTCGGCCCTCAGCCAGCAGTTGGACTGCACATTCAATGTAATTGTTATTGACAACTACTCCACTGACGGCACCACAGAGATACTGAACAGACTGGCTCTTGATGATACCCGCCTGATACATATCATACCTGAGCGCATAGACCTGGGCATTGGCGGATGCTGGAACCTGGCCATCAATGACACCCATTGCGGCCGATACGCAGTACAGTTGGACAGCGATGACCTTTACAGCGGGCCCGATACCCTGCAGAAAGTAATCAACAAGTTCCGTGAGGGAGGTTACGCCATGGTGATAGGCAGTTACCGCATGTGCAATTTCAACCTTGAGACCCTGCCTCCCGGCATCATTGACCATAAGGAGTGGACTGATGAGAACGGCCCCAACAACGCACTCCGCATAAACGGTCTGGGTGCCCCGCGTGCATTCTACACGCCTGTAGTAAGGCAGATAGGATTCCCCAACGTGAGTTACGGTGAGGATTATGCCGTAGCGATACGCATTACCGGTGAGTACCGTCTGGGCCGTATCTTTGACGAACTCTACCTGTGCCGCCGTTGGGAGGGCAACAGTGACGCCGCCCTGAGTGCGGAGAAAGTAAACGCCAACAACCTTTACAAAGACTCTCTCCGCACCGCTGAGTTGGAGAGGCGCATCAAGAACAACATTTAATGGAAGACAACATTTTCAAGCATCTGGATGTCTGCCTTGAGCAGCAACTCAACGTATGGCCTGCGGCACGTGAGGCGTTCAGCAACCTGGAGCAGGTACAGACCCGTGTTCTCTCATCATCGGGACTTGCGCTCCAACACAACCCGGCCCGCATAATCTCCACTACAGCCAAGGTAAAACCGGCCGAGATTGCATCACGTTCCTGCTTTCTATGCTCAGAGAACCGCCCGGTTGAACAGATTGCCACCGATGCAGGTGACGGATTTGACCTGCTGCTCAACCCCTACCCCATACTGCGCGAACATTTCTGCGTGGTGAGCCGCGAGCACCGCAAGCAGGCATTCAAGGACTGCTGTGAGAAAATGCTTCAGATTGCCTCTGTCCTTGAGCCGGGATACATGATATTCTACAACGGGCCACGCAGCGGAGCATCGGCCCCGGACCATCTGCACATGCAGATAGGGCGCTCAGAAGGCATTCCTCTTGTAGACAAACTGCGCAACAACGAGCCGTCGGCCAAGAATGAGCCGGTAACGATACAGCCATTCGGATTCCCGGTCATTGTGTTTAAAGACTGCAGTGCAGAGCAACTCATTGACTACATAAACGGCATGACCATCTATGACGGCGAGTATGAGCCGCGCATGAACGTGCTCTCATTCAACCGCGACGGTCAGGTTATAACGGCCATCATACCCCGAGGCAAGCACCGCCCCAACAGTTATTACTCCGATGGGCCTGACAAGGTCATGGTCAGCCCCGGAGCGGTTGACATGTTCGGCCTTGTAATCACTCCGCGCAAGCAGGATTTTGACTCTCTCACAGAGAAACAGGTCCTTGACATTTACCGCCAGGTCACACCCTCTCAACCACATATAAGCGTAGGCATCATGACGGCTACGGAGGTTCGTTTCTGTCTGAACGAGTGCTACACGGACGGATTACGCACCTATGAGGGCGATATGAACGTCACTCTTGTGGGAGGCCGCCTTAAATGGAACGGGCTGTTGCTTGATTCTCTTACGCTTACACCCGCTGCACACGGAGCCACTTTTACCCTGCACGATGTAACCATAGGCATAGGATTCCACTGGGAACGCAAGGAGGACCAGACATTCTCCGGACAGCTCAAATTCATAATTGAAGACGGCAAGGTACGTGCCATCAACATCCTGCCCGTTGAGGAGTACCTCACAAGCGTTATCTCATCAGAGATGAAACCCACCGCCCCCAAGGAGTTCCTCAAGGCCCATGCCGTTATTTCACGCAGCTGGGTGCTGGCGCAACTGCGCTCACCCTATCGCAAAAAAGAGGCTGCCGATACTGTCATGCCGGCGCATGATTACATCCTGAACCGCATTATCAAGTGGTATGACCATGACCAGCACACGCTGTTTGATGTATGTGCCGATGACCACTGCCAGCGTTACCAAGGGCGCACCCGTATTATAAGTGCTGCAGCGCAGGCCGCAGTCAAGGAGACACTCGGGCAGACTCTGGTTTTTGACGGTCATCTGTGTGATGCCCGATTCAGCAAGTGCTGCGGCGGCGTGACCGAGCAGTTTGAAACATGCTGGCAGGATGAACACAAGCCCTACCTTATTCCGCTGCGTGACAGCAGTATAAATGAAGGCCTGCTACCTGACCTGACCATTGAGGAGAACGCCCGCCAGTGGATTCTTTCAGAACCCAAATCATTCTGCAACTCGGCAGACGGCAACATTCTGTCTGAATCACTTAACGGGTATGACCTGGAGACCCCGGATTATTACCGCTGGACTGTGGAATACTCCACGGAACAGATTTCAGATATATTCCGCCACAAATCGGGTCTGGACATTGGTGACATTGTTGACTTGCGCCCCATCAAACGCGGAGCATCGGGCCGTATTTATGAACTGGAGATAGAGGGTACAAAACAGACCGTCACCATAGGCAAGGAGCTGGAGATACGGCGTACGCTGTCAGAGTCTCACCTGTTCAGCAGTGCGTTTGTTGTGGAGAAGACGCAGAACGGGTTTGTGCTGCACGGGGCCGGATGGGGACACGGCGTTGGCCTCTGCCAGATAGGAGCTGCAGTAATGGCCTCCAAGGGCTACAACTATCGCGAGATCCTGCGCCACTACTACCCGGGCACTAAACTTGGACGTTTCTATTGATTTAGAAGGGAAAACTTGGAGGGTATAGTCTCCTGAACTACGCGCTTCGCGCTATCCCTCCCACTCCTTTGGAGCGGGCCCCTCCCGTTCACAACGACACGGGCGTCGATGGTTCCTGAGACTATACCCTTCAAGTTTTCGTGCAAATGGAGACATTTTTTGTATTTTTGAGGTCAATATGAATGAAAAAATAGAACATCTGTTCAGACAATATACCGGATGTGAGGCTGAGAGTATTACCAGACTCACTGCGGCGGGTTCCAACCGTGTTTACTACCGTTTTACATATAAGGGTGGCACTGTGGTTGGTGTTGAGGGGACCAATGCCGATGAGAACGCGGCGTTCCTTAGCATCGGGCGGCATCTGCGCAGCAAGGGTCTGCCGGTGCCGGAGATACTTGCAGTGTCAGATGATGGTATGTTCTATCTGCTGCAGGACCTGGGCGATGTTTCTCTGTTTGATGTACTCAAAAGCGCACGTGAGACGGGTGATTACAGCACTGAGCAAACTGCGCTCTTGGAAAAAGTTATCAAATGGCTGCCGGCCTTGCAGTTCAAGGGCGGTCAGGGTATGGATTTCAGGGTATGTTTTCCCTGTGAGTCTTTTGACCGCCGCAGCATATTCTGGGACCTGAACTATTTCAAATACAACTTTCTAAAGGCTGTAGGTTTAGAATTCCATGAGGCCAGATTGGAGGATGACTTTGAGAGGTTTGCCACGCTGCTGCTTAATGATGCGCCTTATGATACATTCATGCACCGCGACTTCCAGGCACGCAACGTAATGGTAAAGGACGGTGAGCCCTGGTTCATTGACTTTCAGGGTGGCCGCCGCGGCCCAATTGAATATGATCTGGCATCATTCCTGTGGCAGGCACGCGCCGCATATCCGGAGTCACTCAAGCAACACCTTATAGATGTATATATTGAGGCTCTGGCTCCATACCGCAAGGCAAGCGCACAGGAGTTCCGTTCAAGCCTGCACAATTTTGTGCTGTTCCGCACGCTCCAGGTGCTGGGTGCATACGGATTCCGCGGATACTTTGAGCGCAAGCCCCATTTCCTGCAGAGCATACCGGCTGCAATTGACAACCTTAGAGAGTTGCTCAGACAGGAGATTCAGGGATGCCCCTATCTTACAACGCTGTTACGCAATGTAACCGAACTCCCGCAGTTCAATCCCCAGCCCACGCCGGAGAATGTCAAACTCATCGTTCGCGTAATGAGTTTCTCTTACCGCAAGGGCCTGCCTCATGATGACAGCGGCAACGGCGGCGGATTCATTTTTGACTGCCGAGGCATGCACAATCCCGGTAAGTATGACTGTTACAAGAAGATAACCGGGGCCGATGCCCCCGTGATTGAGTTCCTTGAAAGTCAGGGTGAAGTGCAGCGTTATCTTGAACACGCATACGGACTGGTTGACCCCACCGTAGACAAATACATAGAACGCGGATTTGCCAACCTGATGGTAGCATTCGGTTGCACCGGTGGACAGCACCGTTCACTCTACTGCGCCAACCACATGGCGGAGCATCTCAAGGAGAAATACGGAGATAGCATTATCATACAACTTGAACACCGCGAACAAGGTGTAAAGAAAGAATTATGAACGCACTGATTCTTGCCGCCGGATTAGGCACACGCCTTGGCCAGTTCACTGCTGACCGCCCAAAAGCATTGGTTGAGGTCAACGGCCATACCATGCTGGAGCATCAGTTGCACCATCTTTCCGCTGCCGGTTTTGACCGCTTTGTAATAAACGTGCACCATTTTGCCGGCAAGGTACGGGAATACCTTGCGGAGAACAGCAATTTTGGTCTTGACATAACCCTGTCTGATGAAAGCGTTCTTTTGCTTGACACCGGCGGAGGAATACGCCAGGCCATGCATCTGTTTGGCAATGACGCTCCGGTGCTGGTCCATAATGTTGACATATTCTCAAGCACTGACTTGAGCCGGTTGTATAAGACAAACCTGGAGAGCGGAGCCGATGCCACGCTGCTGACAGCCCGCCGCACCACATCACGCTACCTCTATTTCAACCCGCAAGGTGCGCTGTGCGGATGGAGCAATGAAAAGACCGGTGAGGTACGTTCACCGCTGCCCGGTTTTGACAAGAAGCAATTCACACCCTACGCATTCCAGGGCATACACGTAATATCACAAAAGGTGTTGCCGCTGCTTGACGCCATACCGGAACCCAAGTTCGGCATTACAGATTTTTACGTAAACAATGCCGGCAGGCTCAATCTGCAGATGGTTGAGAGCGACCCCACACAATGGGTCGATGCCGGCAAGCCTGAAACGCTCCAAGTGGCCGCACGCATTATAAAAGAACACTATGAACATACTGTTTGACAAGATACTGGAGCATGCAGATTCCACTCAGGTAGAGGGACTGATGCGCTTTTTCAAGACCGCCCCGGGCCAATACGGCTACGGAGACAAGTTCTTAGGCATAAAAGTACCCGTAACACGCGGAGTAGTAAAGGAGTGCTGGCCAAAGGTCAGTTTTGACAATCTTGAGGAGTGCGTTACAAATGAGTACCATGAGGTACGTCTGGCCGCCCTGTTGACACTGATAGAGATATTCAGCCACGCCAAAAAGAATCCCGGGCTGCAGAAACAGTGCGTTGATTTCTACCTGTCACATACGGACCGCATAAACAACTGGGATCTTGTTGACCTGTCATGCTATCCGCTCCTGGGCACATGGTTGCTTGACAAGGAGCGCACCCTGCTCTATGACCTGGCCCGAAACGGCAAGACTATTTGGGAACAGCGCATCGGAATGGTAAGTACCATGCAGTTCATACGCCACGGCCAGACTGCCGATACATACGCCATTGCCGATATACTCATCGGCCATAAGCATGACCTTATCCATAAGGCAGTGGGCTGGCTGCTGCGTGAGGCAGGCAAGCGTGACACCGCCCAACTTAAAGCCTGGCTGGAACCCCGCAGCCATGACATGCCGCGCACCATGCTGCGATACGCCATAGAGAAACTGCCCCAGACTGACCGCAAACATTTCCTGTCACTGTAAACGATTTTAACATTGCCTATGCAGACCAAGCCTCACTGGAAACCCGATATTGATTATTCATCCTGCAGGTTCATTATCCGCAGGCTGGATGCATCTAATCAGGTAAAAACGGCAGAGATCCCGGTTGCCAGACTACCGATGATAGGATTCATATATGTAACATCCGGTGAGGTATTGGTTGAGGCCGACGGAAATCCCTATCTGTGCCAGCCAGGTCATGTTCTCATAATCCCGGCACAGTGCCCCTTCTCTATCTGTTATTATCATGATACTACCGGCTATACCGGAGGATTCAACGCATCGGCACTTACCGATGCAAGAGCGCTGCGATATATAACCGCACCCTTGCATCAGGCATTCTGGTTTGATGAGGGCGTCTTTATGAGTGAGCTGTTCAATATGCTCCTTATATCTTTTGAAAAGAAAGACCTGGTTTTTATTGAGAAAGGCCTTGACCTTTTCCTGTCACGAATCAAATCAGGGCAATCGCCTGTAATACCTGATACAGTCAACAGATTTCTGGAATCTGTTTTCAACCCTGATAACGATATCAAGACACTGTCTTCATACGCTGTTCAGGCCGGCATAAGTGAGAATTACCTGAGCCGGCAGATCAAGCAGCACACAGGTCGCAGCGTTGGCGCATGGATAGATATTGTGCGCACCATCAGAGCCAAGAAGCTACTGGCAGACAGCTCTGTGTCCATCATTGATGTGGCTGCTGCTGTAGGATTGGATGACCAGTCCTATTTTGCACGTTTCTTCAAGCGGCAGACGGGAATGACGCCAAGCGAGTTCCGCAAAGTCATGCAAGGATAATCCTAATTTCAGCCCATACAGTTCTAAAGGGAACAGCCTTTTTTGCAGACCTTTGCAGCCGCAATGAAAGCACTGTTTCTCATATCACTGATCACTACCATTACATCGGCAGACAATGCCATGGAGCAGCAACTCCCTGCTGTCACCATATCTGCGCTGAAAGAGCAGGTTCCTGTAGGGAAGGTTGCATCGGCCGTATCCGTAATATCGGCCGAGTCTATGCAGAAAGATGGTATATATCGTCCTAATGCGCTCTCATCGGCAGTACCGGGACTGCATATTCCTGAATACGGGGCATCACTTACATCAACCATATATCTGCGCGGCCTGGGCTCCAGAATGGAGAATCCCGTAATGGGCCTGTATATTGACGGCATACCTGTCATTGACAAGAATGCATATGACTTTGACTGGGAGGGGCTGTCAAGTGCCACGATGTTACGCGGCCCACAGGGAACCCTCTACGGGCGCAATGCCATGAGCGGCGTGCTATCGCTGAGCACTTTATCTCCCACGGATGATTCACGCCCCGCCATTCACTTGGAATACGGCGGCTACAACACAATGCGGATAGGAGCCTCATTCATAACAGGCAGGAATGCATTCTCTGCCACATTCCGGCATACTGACGGATACTTCAACAACGCATACAAGAACAAGCCATGCGACCCGTTTTACGGTCTGGCCTTACGCTGGAAATGGGAGAGCCACGCCCGTGATCGTATTACCCTGAGCAACATTCTATCAGCCAACATTTCAGAGGAGGGAGGGTTTGCATACGGTCTGTTCAAGGATGACACACTCCACAACGTATCATACAATGATGAAGGCAGCTACCGCCGGTTATCAGTCATAGAAGGATTCAAGTTTCATCACTACGGTGATGCCCTGATAACCGATGCGAACTGTTCTCTCCAGCTGCTTGCCGATGATATGCGGATGGATCAGGATTACACTGCAAATTCAATCTTTACACTGCAGCAGAAAGAGTTGAGCGGTGCGGGCACAATGGAACTCACCTTACGCAGTGCCAACGCCGATGCGCGTTGGCAACCCCAGAGCGGTCTGTTCACATTCTACCGCCGCAACAGTCTCTCCGCTCCGGTCACATTCAAGCGTGGCGGAATAGAGAGTCTGATACTGGACAATGCCAACAGTCATATCCCGGCCGAAATAGGTTATCTGACCATCTCTGATACGGAGATGCCAGTCTATTCCGATTTTATGATTGACACCTGGAATGCGGCGCTGTTCCATGAATCGGTACTTAATCTGGACAGATGGACCTTAACCGCAGGAATCAGGTTGGACTATGAAGGGGGCAGAATGGATTATGACTGCAACACCACACTGCACTACCGTTTTGCACCGGCCATGAGTAAAGACCGTGAACTACCCGTCCCATACAACGGAACTCTCACTCACAATCATTTTGAAGTGCTGCCCAAACTCTCAGCGCTGTTTAAGGCATCTGATATGATAGCCCTCTACACCACCGTATCAAAAGGCTACCGTGCCGGCGGATTCAATACCCAGATATTCTCTGACATATTGCAGAACCTGACCATGAACGCCACTATGAATGACCTGGGTGTCTATCTGGACAGGCCGTTCGTATCAGTCAATGCCGAGAATACAGAATATGCCCCTGAGACCGCCTGGAACATGGAGCTTGGCACAAGGCTGTACTACGAGTCATTCCGCGTGGAGGCATCGGCCTATTATATGGATGTACGTAACCAGCAGCTTACGGTATTCCCGCCGGGCATGTCAACAGGACGCATGATGACCAATGCCGGACACAGCCGCAGCATGGGAGTTGAGACTGAGCTTGCCTGGAATCCGGGAGCATTCCGCACACATCTCTCTTGGTCATGGACCGATGCCCGATTTGTCAGTTACAATGACGGCAACAATGACTACTCCGGCAACCGTCTGCCATACGTACCTGAGCATACCCTTTACTTCAACCTGGGTTACAGTTTCAAGTTGGGCAGTCATACTCTTGAGACCGATGCCTCACTGCACGGTGAAGGACCCATCTTTTGGAACGAAGCCGGAACGCGGCAGGAACCATTCCATCTCAAGGCCAATGCCAGGATTGCACTTGTATCCGATAATTGGGAGATATATCTCCGGGCAGAAAATCTCACAAATGAACCCGGCCGCAGTTTCTATTTCAAATCAGTTGGCAATGAGTTCTTCGCCTCCACAAAACCGCGCCTGATAATGACAGGAATATCAATAAAACTAAAATGACATACATTATGAAAAAAACAGTGTTCATGCTTGCTGCCATTGTAGCACTCCTAATGAGTTGTGAAAAGAATGAGTCCGATGACATTATGCAGCCTGAAAACGCAGGGGCATCGGCCCAGAACGGTGCGTCTGACTACATTGGAACCGTTACCGTGCTTTACCAGGGACAGGACAATGACAATGACAGCATCAAAGTCAGCTACACACCCAATGAACAGGGGGATTCCGCGTCAATCACCATTTACAAGATACGTTTTGTACCGCAGATGCCTGTAACAATTGACATCACCATCCCCGGCGTAACAGTAAACAAAACTGACAGCAAGACAACGCTCACAGGTGACAGCATCATTCCGCAGGCAATGGGAGGCAACCCCTATCCGCGCTATATCGTTACCGGTTTCAACGGTGAAATCAACGACAGCGTAATGACCTTCGCGCTCAAGTTCGGCGATTACCCCACCTCATTCATCGGTCGCCGATGACACAGTAGGGTCGTTTCCCTGTGTCATTCCAATTAAGCAGGATAACGATGACACAGGGAAACGACCCTACTGTGTCAAAAAAGATGCTGAATCAAACTGAAATAATCATTGGTTTGTGTATATTCGCAGTTTAGAATAACATAAACAGACAAAATATGAAGAAAAGTTTGATTCTGGCAATGATGGCCCTGATTGTGGCATCATGCACAGCTAAAGATCCTAAAGTACTTATTACCTATTTCTCAGCATCAGGTACCACAAAATCATTGGCACAGGATTTGGCTACCGCCACAAGTGCTGACCTGTTTGAGATTGAGGGTGCACAGCCCTATACCGCTGAGGACGTAAATCTCGGCAACCGTCAGGCACGTGCATTCAAGGAGATGGCTGACAAGTCTTTCCGTCCTGAGGTAAAGGCAAAACCTGAGAAACTCAAGAACTATGACGTAGTATTCATAGGATTCCCAATCTGGGGCGATGCCGCACCTAACATCATCTACTCATTCATTGAGCAGAATGACCTCAAGGGAAAGACCGTAATCATATTCTCAACATCAGGCAGCAGCAATCTGACCAATTCCTACAACAAGCTCAAGGAACAGTATCCTGACCTGAATCTGGTAGAAGGTACTACGCTCAAGCGTAATCCCACTCCTGAGGACCGCCAGAACGTCATCAATAAGCTGAAAGAGGCCATCCCGACCAAGTAAATGGCTAAGCAAAGAGCTTCATGGGCTTGGGTTCCCACTCTCTATTTTGCAGAGGGATTACCCTATGTATTGGTGGTCACTGTTTCGACCATCATGTTCAAACAGTTGGGGTTGAGCAACACTGAAGTTGCCCTCTACACCAGCTGGCTCTATCTGCCGTGGGTTATCAAACCCTTCTGGAGTCCGTTTGTGGATATCGTCAAAACCAAGCGCTGGTGGCTGTTGCTTACCCAAATCATACTTGGAGCAGGGCTTGCCGGAGTGGCTCTCACTCTCAACACCACCAATTTTGTACGCTGGTCACTGGCCATTCTGTGGCTGCTGGCATTCAGTTCAGCCACACATGACATCTCTATCGACGGATTCTATCTGCTTGCTCTTGATGAAGGTGAGCAATCCATGTTTGTGGGAATAAGGAACACAGCATACCGTATTGCAATGATTGCCGGCCAAGGCGGTCTGCTAATATTGGTGGACTGGCTCAAGAAATTATTTGATTCTTCAGCCACTGCACATATTGATTTCCACACATTCCACACCGGAGCATGGATGGGATTTATTCCAAGCCCCGTCAAGGATACCGCAATCACATACGCCTGGAGTTTTGGATTCCTGATAGCAGGAGGGTTGATGATACTGCTATGGCTTTACCACTCCTATATACTGCCCCATCCGGTAGCAGACTGCGCCACTGGCGTATCAGGTAAAAACATCCTGAAGGAATTTGGAATGACTTTTGTAAGTTATTTCAAGAAGCCTTATATCATCCCTGCGCTGTTGTTCATACTGCTGTTCCGTTTCCCTGAGGCACAGCTTGGCAAGATATCGCCTTTGTTCCTTATTGATTCGGCCGCAGAAGGCGGTCTGGCTCTTACCACAGGCCAGGTAGGCCTGGCACAAGGTACGCTTGGAGTAATAGGTCTCCTGCTTGGAGGTATCCTGGGTGGACTGACATTGTCCCGATTCGGACTTAAGAAATGTATATGGTATATGGTGGCAGCCATCTCCGTACCGGATCTGGTATATGTGTATCTGAGCTGGATGCCCACACAGAACATGGTACTGGTAAGCAGTTGCATATTCATAGAGCAGATGGGGTATGGATTCGGTTTTACGGCCTACACCCTCTTCCTGATGTATTTTGCACGCGGCGAACATCAGACATCGCACTATGCCATAAGTACAGGAATAATGGCATTGGGAATGATGTTACCCGGTATGATATCGGGCAAGCTTCAGGAGCTTATGGGTTACCGTACATTCTTTATATGGATAATAGCATGTTGTGCTGTTACCTGTGTGGTATCGGCACTTATCAAATATGAACCAGATTTTGGAAAGAAACAATGAAACTTACAGTTGATAGCGGATCCACCAAGACTGACTGGGGATTCTTCAACAACAAAAAAGACCTGACCATTTACAAAACCCAAGGAATAAATCCATACCACCAGAGTCAGGAACAGATACGTGATATACTTGAAAGTGAACTGCTGCCCATCATACCACAAATTGACCGGAGCACAATCAGTGAACTGTTCTTTTATGGTGCAGGCTGTGCCACACATATCACCTGCGCACTGATGTCTGACATCCTTAAAATCTATTTTCCGAATGCCGTAATTACCGTTGACAGTGATATGCTCGGTGCCGCACGTGCCCTTTGCGGCAAATCTGAAGGTGTGGCATGCGTTCTCGGAACCGGCTCAAACTCATGTCTGTACAACGGCAAGGATATCATAGACCAGGTACCATCACTCGGTTATATTCTGGGAGATGAAGGCAGTGGAGCAGTTCTTGGACGATGCTTCATAAACAGTTGTTTCAAGCGTCAGATGCCAGACAAACTGTTTAAGGAATTTCTTGACCGATATTCAATTGACAGGGAGTCAATCATAATGAATGTTTACCGCAAGCCATTGGCCAACCGCTACCTGGCGGGGTTTGTACCTTTCATACTTGAGAAACGTGAAGTGCCAGAGGTACACAAAATGATCATACAGTGCTTCACTGAATTCTTTACAAGGAACGTGATAAACTACCACAAGCCGTGGCTGCCCGTTCACTTTGTGGGTTCATTAGCAAACAGTCTGGCCGATGAACTTAAGGAGACAGCAGATTCTCTGGGAATGACAATAGGAAAAATCATGGCAAGCCCAATGGACGGACTGATAGCATATCACAGCAAGTAGAACTTAACAGGACCGTCCTGACTGTTTACAGCGACCGATGCCGCATAACCTCTTTCACGGTTAATTACGGTGTCGGTCATTGTTTTATCCGTAAGGATTCCGTGCAGGTTATCGGTAATGCCCGTGCCCATGAGTTTGAATACAGCCTCCTTGCGTGTCCAATAGGCGGCAAAGGCCTCTTCCGGATTCCCTGATGACATTATCTCCGCTTTCTCGGAATCATTCATGGTCTTGTCAACCAGCGCGTCATTAAAATGGCGGAATGATTCCACATCAATGCCTACAGGCCGGTCATTCACAGCAACCGCAATGGCCTTCTGGCAATGACTAATATTGAAACAGATATCATTATGGCCAGCAAGATAGGGTTTGCCGTGCTCCCCCACTTCAATGCAGAACGCCTCCAGTCCAAACTCTTTCTGCAAGAGTCCAGCAAGCATCAGATATGATTTGAGGCAGGCAAAACGGCCGAACGTATGCTTAAAAGCAAGTGCCTGACTCCTGCGGGGTTCAGGCACTAAAGGAATCATACGCTCCACCTCCGCATCAGTGCAGAGCGACATATCGTCAAACAGAGATATGCAAATCATCAATAAGCTGTACTACTTATTTTATTGTTAGCAAAATATTTCTTCTTGACAGGATCACAGGTAAGACCCACACCCAGTTTGCGGAAAATCTTTCTGTCCACCTCACTGAGCAGGACAGTGCAGTGAACCTGACAACCGCGCAATTCCGGCAGCATATTCAGGGCACGACGGCAGTTATCATCCTGCTGGCTGAGTATGGAGAGAGCCACCAGGACTTCATCGGTATGAAGACGCGGATTGTTACCGTGCAGATAATCCACCTTGGTCTTCTGGATAGGCTCAATCATATTCTGCGGAATAAGCTTGACATTATGGTCAATGCCGGCCAGATGCTTGGTTGCATTAAGTATCAATGCAGCACTCGGTCCAAGCAGAGCCGTGGTCTTGGAGGTTATGATGGTTCCGTCAGACAGTTCCATTGCAGCAGCAGGCACGCCGGTCTGCTCCTGACGCTCCTTGGCGGCAACAGTGGTGCGGCGGGTGGCTGTGGTTATTCCGGCCTTGTTCATGAGCAGGGCTATCTTGTTAACCTCAGTCTCATTGGTCTTGCCGCTTGCCATATCACCAAGAGCGGTATAATAACGGCGTATCACCTCATCCTTGGCAGCACGGCAGCAGACCTCATCATCACTTATGCAGAATCCTGCCATATTTACACCCATATCAGTGGGCGACTTATAAGGATTCTCACCGTAAATACCCTTGAACAGGGCATCCAGCACGGGGAATATCTCAATGTCACGGTTGTAGTTGACAGCAGTCTTGCCGTATGCCTCCAGATGGAACGGGTCAATCATGTTCACATCATCAAGATCAGCAGTGGCAGCCTCATATGCTATGTTTACGGGGTGATTAAGCGGCAGGTTCCAGATTGGGAAGGTCTCAAACTTGGCATAACCGGCCTTGATACCGTGTTTCTGCTCCTGATAGAGCTGGCTCAGGCAGACTGCCATCTTGCCGCTTCCCGGACCGGGAGCCGTAACGACAACAAGCGGACGTGACGTTACCACATAGTCATTGCGACCGAACCCCTCATCGGAATCAATAAGGGCCACATTATTGGGATAGCCCTCTATGATGTAGTGTACATATGTCACAATGCCCAGACGTTTCAGGCGCTCGCGGAAAGCATCGGCACTGGCCTGACCGTTGTAATGGGTGATTACAACCGATCCCACCAGAAGGCCACGGCTCTGGAACTCCTCACGCAGACGCAACACGTCCATATCATATGTGATGCCCAGGTCACTACGCACCTTGTTCTTCTCAATGTCAACGGCACTGATTACAATCACAATCTCAGCATAGTCACTGAGCTGATTGAGCATACGCAGTTTACTGTCTGGCTGGAAACCGGGGAGTACGCGGCTGGCGTGATGGTCATCGAAGAGCTTGCCTCCGAACTCCAGATAAAGCTTGTCACCGAACTGAGCTATGCGCTCCTTGATGTGTTCGGACTGTATCTTAAGATACTTGTCGTTGTCAAATCCGTATATCATAACGGATTGCAAATATAGTGCAAGCCGAGAGGAGAACAAAATAAACTCGTTTATTTTTTATCCCGAGGCGAAGCCTATATTGGACCGAAGGTCAAATTAGTGCAAGCCTAATAAACTTGTTTATCCCGAGGCGAAGCCTATATTCAAAGCGCAGCTTTAAATATAACAATCAAAAGTTTTCACTATTTTTGCAGCGACCAATTTTGACCATTGCAAATGAGAGGATATTCCTTGTTGACCAAAATTCTAACCAGACTAGCAGTAACAATATGTCCTTTGTTCCTGATGACCGTTCCATGCCTTGCGGATTCTGAAAGCGTGGACTCTCTCATGAAGTTTGCCGGTAACATACATCAGTTCAACTCCATTTTCCCTCAAGAGAAAGTCTATCTGCAATTTGACAACACCTCATACTACACCGGTGAAACCATCTGGTTCAAGGCTTTTGTTGTAAACGCATCCACACTCAACCGCGCCCAAAGCAAAGTTCTCTACGTGGATCTGATATCCCCCAGCGGAGTGCTTCTCAAACAGCAGAAACTCAAGATAGTGGCCGGCCAGGCTGACGGTTCACTGCCGCTTGTAGACGGCTCGACCGCCCAAGCACGTGAGAAACGCGGAGTGACAAACTATCCCAGCGGATTCTATGAGGTGCGTGCATACACCAGCTATATGCAGAACTTCAGTGAAGAAGCCATATTCTCACGTGTCTTTGCCGTGTATGATAAGCCTAAAATGGAAGGCAACTACTATGGTGAGAATCCCACCATCAATCTGCGCAAGCCTGAGACAACAGAGTTCCGCCCCAAGACTGAGAAACTGCGCAACATAAACTGTACATTCTACCCTGAAGGCGGCCATCTCATTATGGGCAAGCCGTGCCGCGTAGCCTTTAAGGTGACCGATGACTCCGGTTTAGGAATAGACGCCACCGGAATATTGGAGAACAACGGAGTTACATTCTCAACCGTTCATGACGGTATGGGATGGTTCACATTCACGCCTCAGGACCGCCGCAACCAGGTAGAGATAACCGTAGATGACAACTCCCGTACATTCATGCTTCCACAACCCGAGCAGACTGGATGTGCAATGTCTGTAAACCACTGTGGTACTGACAGCATAGAGCTCAGGATTGACTACACTCCAGGCTTATCAGGTATAACACTAGGCATGACCATGACCTGCCGCGGTGAGCTGATGGACTTTGGCACCTTTGACACGGGATCCGAACCCATTGTAAAGACAATCTCAATGAGAGGCATACCGGAGGGCGTATGCAGGATAAATATCTTTGACAAGAACGGCAATATCTATGCCAGCCGCTCGGTCTATCATCGGAGCAGTGAGATCAAACCGCCTGTATTGGAAGTTTTCCCGGATAGATCCCAGTATGACCCGTTTGAAAAGGTGGAACTCCTATTCACCCTTAAAGACGGACTGGGCAATCCTTTCCGCGACCGTTTCTGCCTCTCCGTGCGTGACGTACGCGGACAGGGCAATGCTCTTGCCGATGACCTGCGTACATCCATGCTGCTTTCATCAGACCTGAAAGGCTTCATTGAGAACCCTGCATGGTACTTTGACTCTGATGCCCAGGAACGTGACCTGGCGCTTGACCTGCTCATGTTGGTACAGGGATGGGAACGTTATGACTGGCAGACCATGATAGGACGGAAACCGTTCCGCGAAAGACACCGCCTGGAAGAATCCCTCACACTGAACGGCTGGGTCCTTAACTCATCCGGCAAGAAACCGTTAGAAGGTGTTGAGGTGCTGGCAGCATTGATGCCAGTGGATAAGACCCTGTCTGAAACATATACTTACACAACTGACACATCAGGATATTTCGGATTCGACATCGGCCCGGACTTCTATGATAAGGCAACGTTCACCATTGATGCCCATACAGGCAAGAAAAAACTGATAGGCCCTGAGGCGCGTATCAAGTTTGACCGTTCCATTATACCGGCCATACGTGCCTACCAACCGCAAGAACTAGTATTCAGAAACCTCCAGGGCAAACCCATACAATCCAGTAAGAAAAAACAGGAGGAGGTGGATGACGAATTTCCTACCATCATTAATGTCAATACCGGCCTGCTTCTTCCCGATGTTGACATTGAGGAGGAGCGTATGTACATAGACTACTTCACATTCAACGCATTTGATGTAATCAAGGACGTTGAGATAGACCTGGACAAGGGTGATTACTCAACAGACCTGATAGGTTACCTGATTGACAAAGGGTATCTGGTGCTGATTGACGATTCAGGCAACATAGAGTCAATAAACGGTTTCACCCCATTCTTCTATGTCCATGACACAAAGAAATACCAGGACAAGGGTGTATTTGGGAACCCCAGTACCATTGACTCAAAGGACATAAAAAGCATTATCGTATTTGACAGGCCAATGTACCTTGCAAATATCATTACCCAGTGCCCACTTTATATGGACCATATGAACAAGACCATGCAGAACCTTACCGGGAGCGAAACACTTTATCAGCGTTTTCTGCTGGTAGATATATTGGTAAAAGAGGGACGTGAGCTCAGCACCAGGGATGAGATATACAAAATAAACAAGCGCAAGACCACTGTTGACGGTTATTCAAGACCATATAGCTTCTATTCACCCGAATATCCCAACGGTCCTGTAATAGGCGATGTGGATTTCCGTCGCACCCTCTACTGGAACCCCAATGTGATAACTGACAGCATCGGACAAGCCAAGGTTGAATTTTACAACAGTTCCATTACCAGCCATTTCAACATCTCTGCTGCCGGAATGACATCAGGCGGCACCCCATATATTCTTGACAACAACTTTTGACACTATATGAAACGGATACTATTTTTTCTGCTCACAATATTTTATCTGACATCTGCAACCGCACAGGAAAGCGCAGAAGCGGCACTCATGCGATATGCCGGGAATATTCATCAGTTCAACTCCATATTTCCGCAAGAGAAAGTATATCTGCAATTTGACAATACCTCATACTACACAGGTGAAACCATTTGGTTCAAGGCATTTGTAGTAAGCGCCTCCACGCTTGGCCGCGCACAGAGCAAGGTACTGTATGTGGATCTCATATCACCGGACGGAGTGCTTCTCAAACAGCAGAAACTAAAGATAGTTGCCGGACAGGCCGACGGTTCACTGCCTCTGCTTGACGGCTCCACAGCACAGGCCCGTGACCTGCGTGGTGTTCTTGGATACCCCAGCGGGTTTTATGAGGTAAGGGCCTATACCAACTTCATGCTAAACTTTGGCAATGAAAACCTGTTCTCACGTGTTTTTGCCGTTTATGAGAAGCCTACGGAAGAAGGAAACTACTATGAGGAAAGCCCCACTATCAATATCCGCAAATCAGATGTGAAATCCAGACGTCCCGAGACGCCCAAACAACGTAAGATAAATGCCACATTTCATCCTGAAGGCGGACACATCATCATAGGACAACCTTGTCGCGTTGCCTTCAAGGTTACCGACGAAGACGGGCTCGGAGTAGATGCAGAAGGAATCCTTAACGATACCGGCCTGTCATTCAGTACTATGCATGACGGAATGGGTTGGTTTGAGTTTACCCCACAAAAACGCTACAACAATGTAGAGTTTACGGTAGGAGGCAGTTCCCGTACATTTGAACTGCCTGATGCCGAGACTGAAGGATGTACTTTGCGGGCTGATGTAACCCCTGATGACAACATATCCTTAACCATCAGCACATCGGATGCATTCCGCAACAAACAATTGGGAATAACCGTAACCTGTCGTGGTGAACTTATGGACTTTGCTGCTATCAGCACGGATGAAAAGCAGAATAGACATGAATTCAAACTTCAGTCTATGCCTGAGGGCGTATATCGTATTACACTATTCAATACAGAAGGTGTCATTCTGGCCACCCGCTCATTCTATCATAGCAACACCAATATCCCTATACCTACACTCTCTGTTAGTTCTGATAAAAAATCATACGCCCCATTTGAAAAAGTATCACTTTCATTTTCTCTTTCTGACGGCAAAGGAGCTCCGTTCCGTGACCGCTTCTGTCTAGCAGTAAGGGACTCACGCAGCCAAGCAAGCATTTATCACGATGATCTGCGTACTTCACTCCTGCTCTCATCGGATTTAAAGGGATTGATAGAGAACCCATACTGGTACTTCAATCCGGAAAATCCTGACAGAATGGAACAGCTTGACCTGCTCTGCATGGTTCAAGGCTGGGAACGGTATGATTGGCGTATGATGGCAGGTGTGGATGAGTTCAAGGAGGTACACCGCCAGGAAAACGGTCTTACACTGAACGGTTGGATAATGAACCCGGCAGGTAATGCACCAATGGAGAATGTTGAAGTTAACGCCGCCATGATGCCCAGAGACAAAACCATGTCTGAAACATATACGTATAATACAGACCAGACTGGATATTTCGGCTTTGACATTGGTGCCGAGTTCTACGACAAAGCACGTCTCACAATTAGCGTAAGTACCGGACGCAAAAGACTATTGAGCACATCAGCCAGAATAATGTTTGAACGCTCAATGCAACCACAGGTCAGGGCTTATGAGCCTGGTGAAAAGATTTTCACCAGTTCCTCCGCCATCAACTCCCACAAAGGAAAAGTTGAAAAAAACATTGATGACGGATTGCCTATGATTATAAATGAAGAAAAAGGCTTTGTATTACCTGATGTAGAAATAAACGAGCACCGCAAATATGTTGATTACTATACATTTAAGGCATACGATGTTATGTCAGATGTAGAACTTGACCTTGACAAAGGCGAATATACTACCGATGTTCTGGGTTATCTAATTGAAAAAGGATATCGAATAATCTTCTCGACTGCCCAAGATGGCACTGACTCTATTGAGTCCATCAATGAATTTGAACCCTTCTTCTACGTTCACAACAACAAGACATATAAATATACCGGTATATATGAAACGCCTACAAAAATTGACACCCGAGACGTGAAAAGCATTTTGGTATATGACCAACCTCTTTTCAAAAAAGAGGCATGGATGCTGGCTCCTCTATTCTTGGACCATTTGGCACGCACATTGGAAAACATTGAAAGTAACCCTGGTAGATATGACCGCGTGACAATGGTTGACATTCAAATGAAAGAGGATGACGCCTTAAGCACCCGTAAAGAACTGTTTAATCTGGATAAACGCATTACCACCGTTGACGGTTTCTCACGTCCGTACAGTTTCTACTCACCGGAATATCCCACGGGCCCCATACCCGGCGATGTTGACTACCGTCGTACCCTATATTGGAACCCCAACGTAATCACGGATGAGAATGGAAACGTCAATGTGGAGTTCTATAACAGCTCCATTACCAAGCATTTCAATGTTGAGGCAGCCGGCATAACATCATCTGGCGTACCCTACACACTTGATGCAGGATTCTAACCGCCTCCGGTCAAAAAAGATTGCCAAAATCCCTTTATTTAAATAATAAAGTGCTATCTTTGCGCCCGCTAAGTGCCAATAGGCCTTGGCGTGTGTTTACAACATA
>DBYQ01000030.1 GCA_002310015.1 Bacteroidales bacterium UBA1182 | reverse complement strand
CAACCTTTTTTAGGGAAACACAGATTGCAACGTTTTTGCAACGCTTTTTTCTTGCATCAGGATTAATGGAGGGATACTTTTGTCACAAAAACAAAAGCATATGAAGACTTCAAGATTCTTTTCCGTTGCGATGTTGCTCTTGGTTGAGGCAGCCGCAACCATAGTGTTTGCACAGGAGTCATTTCAGAATGATTATGTTGATCTGGGCCTGAGTGTAAAGTGGAGTACGGTCAATCAGGGTACTACAGAATTCAGACCCTACGGTTGGTATAGTAAATGGACCGATGCTATGGCCATCAGCAACTCTGACGGAAGCCGTATGGCAACCAGGGCTGAGTGGAATGAACTGTTCAGTTTCTGCACATGGGAGTGGACTGAACAGAATGATATAACAGGCTATCTTGTTACAAGCAATATAGAAGGATATACTGACAGGAGTATATTCCTGCCGGCTGCCGGCTGGCTGAAGGCTGGCAATATCGTCAATCAGATGAAAAATGCATCATATTGGAGTCATGATGCGGGTGTGCAGCCGCTGTATGAATCGGCTTATTTCCTGAATATGACAAATGAGTTTGCCGAATGGCACGTTGAGAGGCGTGATGCGCAGTATTCCGTGCGTATGGTTATGCCTGTCTCCAGGCGTGATGTTACAAACATATCGTTAGATAAAAAGGAGCTCACAATCAGTCAGGGCTCAACCACCAGGCTCAATGTCACTATGGATAAAGGCAAGCGTAACGTAAACAGCGCATGTACCTGGACATCGGCCAATGAATCAATAGTACATGTTACTGAAAACGGCCTTATTATGGCTGTCAAACCGGGCAAATGTGTAATCACGGCAAATGCTTACGGCAAGAAGGCCAAGTGTACCGTTACGGTCACACCCCATGAGATGGAGTTTGTGGATCTGGGTCTGAGCGTGTTGTGGGCCAGCTGTAACATAGGTGCCGACAAGCCTTCTGATGACGGCGGTTTTTATGCGTGGGCTGAACTGGAGCCTAAGGAGAGCTTCTATTGGGACAACTACAGTCACTGCACCTTTGACGGAACCCAGATAATGGACAAATATACTATCTGGTATGAAAATGTACGTAATGGTGATAACTTGAGCCATCTTGAGTCTATGGATGATGTGGCTCAGTTGCTGTCAGGGGGAGAATGGCATATCCCTACGGCCGCTGATTTCCGGGAGCTGACAGACAACTGCAGTTGCAGTATCAAGACGGTAAACGGTGTCAAGGGCGTTGAATTCAGGAGCAATGTTACGGGATTTAAGGATAAGAGCATTTTCATTCCCTATTCAGGATGCATAGACGGCAGTGAGACATCAGGCAGGGAACGTGAGTATTACCTTTGGTCATCAACTGTAGCGCAAGGGTTGAAGAGTGCGTATATGACCACCGATATTGAGTCAAGTGAATTTCGCTTTGGAAGAGACGGAACAGGGCTGATACCTGAGATCAATAGTATAAAACTAAGGTATGTGGGAATGAACATACGTCCCGTAAAGAGTCATCCGGCCGATAAGTTCACATCATTATCACTGCCTGCAGAGCATTGGGATTTGAGCTATGGCGAGATAAGGGAGATGGAGGTAAAGATGATGCCTGCGGGGCGTACGGTCAATGATGAGAACATAACATGGAGTTCAACAGATCCCAGTGTGGCAGCGGTGGCAAACGGTAGCCTTACCGCTGTGGGAAAGGGTAACTGCACCATCACGGCACAGGTTGAAGGTCGTAAGGTTGAGATGACCGTAACCGTCACATTGCCTATGCCCGATGCCGTTGACCTGGGCCTGAGCGTCAAGTGGGCATCGGCCAATATCGGAGCCAAGGGACCTCGTGATAACGGAGCCTATTTTGCCTGGGGTGAGACAACTCCAAAAGCGGGACTCTATTCTGTTTATAACTACAAGTTCTATAACCGTAATGGTGGCGGATGGACCAAATATAATTATGATGATGGATGGAGGGGTAACAATATCTATCGGATAGACTGCAAGGAGAATCTTGACCCTGAGGATGATGCAGCAGCGGTACTGCTTGGAGGAGGCTGGCGTATGCCTACTGCCGATGAGGTCTGGGAACTCAGGAACAAATGTACCTGGACCAGAGTGTTGGATACTATAGAGTCACTTGATATTAAAATAACTACAGGTTATCTGATTACCAGTAATGTACCTGGGTATGAGGGGCGAAGCATATTCCTACCCAGTGCAGGCTCTATAGATGACTTTCCGCACGCAAAACCTAAGGAAGGTGAGATTGTGATAAGTAGTGGCGGCTCAAACTATTGGTCTTTAAACCAGTTTGTCAAACTGGGCGATTTTGCTTCTTTAAGGTCTAATGGTTATCCCATAAGGCCGGTGCTGGATGATTCCAAAGATGTCAAGCCCAGTATTGCGCCTGATCCTGTAAAGCCATTGAACCATAATGCAAAGGTGGATCTGGGTCTTAGCGTGATGTGGGCTGACTGTAATGTAGGTGCAGACCGTCCAGAAGAGCTGGGAGCCCGCTTTGCTTGGGGTGAGACCACAGAGAAGACCTATTATGCCAGTAGTAACTACAAACACATGAAATACTTTGAAAATGAAAACTGGTATTGGTACTCAAAGTACGTAAACGGTGCTAATCATAGTGAGACATATATTGACTGGAAGACCCGCCTTGAACCGGAAGATGATGCTGCCCATGTGAACTGGGGCGGAAAGTGGAGAATGCCCACCAAGGAGGAGTATGTGGAACTGTATGAGAACTGCCAGTGGACTGAGGCTACTGTCAACGGCGTCAATGGTTTTCTTGCCACCAGCAAGGTTCCGGGATATACGTCAAATTCCGTTTTCTTTCCTATCCCGGATCCTGTAAACCTTCGGACCGATGGCAGATATATGACGGCTGATTTGAGCTCAATATCTACAACCAATTGTGCAGCTTTTATTATGGACTATTCTGAATTCGGAACAACTGATGAGGTGAAATTGAGTGGAGGCCGTTATGACGAATGGGGAGAATTCTGGTCAAAGTTCCATATCGGTACAATCAATAGGGCGGTTGGAGCCTGTGTCCGTGCCGTCTGCTCCAAGTGACGCAAAAGTGACCCAAAGGGGACAGTCCCCTTTGGGTCAAAAAAAATCGAAAGAACGCAGAAGGAACCGTCCCGATTGTGTATATTCGCAAATCATAAACCCTACTGTATGAAAACTAAACAATTACTGACCATCATTGCGGCATTTGCATTGTGTGCCGCACCTGCCTTGGCGCAGGAGAGTGTTCCCGTTTACAAGAACACCAACTATTCATTCCAGGAGAGGGCGGTTGACTTGGTGTCACGCCTTACATTAGAAGAGAAACAGGCCCTTTTGGGCAATAACATGGCCGCTGTTCCCCGCTTAGGTATAAAACAGTATAACGTGTGGAGTGAGGCTCTGCACGGCGTGCTGTCAGGTGCCAACGCATCGGTGGGTCTGCAGGGACCTACATCATTTCCAGGCAGTGTGGCTCTGGGTTCCACCTGGGATCCGGATCTGCTGGAGCTTGAGGCATCAGTCATAGCCGATGAGGCCCGCGCCATATTCCAGACAGGCACCAAGGGACTTACGTTCTGGAGTCCGGTGGTGGAGCCTATTCGTGACCCGCGTTGGGGCCGTACCGGTGAGAGCTACGGTGAGGACCCGTTCCTGGCTGCAGTCATGTCAAGTGGATTCGTGCGCGGTATGATGGGCAATGACCCCGTTTATATGAAGGCCGTTCCCTGTGCCAAGCACTATTTTGCCAACAACAGTGAGTTTGACCGCCACGTGGGCAGTTCCAATATGGACAGCCGCGATATGCGTGAGTTCTATCTCTATCCTTATAAGGAACTGATAGAGAAGGATAATCTGCCATCCATCATGTCATCATACAATGCTGTGAACCATGTGCCTACATCAGCCAGTGCATTGTACCTGGACACCATCGCCCGCCGCACATACGGAATGAAGGGTTACGTGACAGGTGACTGCGCCGCCATTGAGGATATCTACACGGGTCACTACTATGTGGAGACTGCTGAGGAGGCAACCGCCGCCGGACTCAAGGCCGGTGTTGACTCTGACTGCGGAAGCGTATATCAGCGTTATGCCCTGAGTGCACTTGAGAAAGGCCTTATCACTGAGGCCGATATGGACCGCGCCCTGGTCAATATGTTTGAGATACGTATGCGTACAGGTGAGTTTGACCCTGTAACCAAGGTGCCTTACAACCTCTATCCGGCCAGCACCGTGAACTCTGAGCGCAGCCAGGCCATCGCCCTTGAGGTGGCAACACGCACTCCCGTACTGCTCAAGAACGATCAGGTTCCGGGCAAGACCAACAAGGCTCTGCCCATCAGCCTCAAGGATATCAAGAGCATCGCGCTCATCGGCCCGCAGGCTGACCGCGTTGAGCTGGGACCGTATTCAGGACGTCCTGAGCAGTCCAGTCGCACAAGCCCATATGCCGGTATCAGCAAGTACATTGCTGACAAGGGTTTGGATATTGAGGTCACCCTGGCACAGGGTGGAAGCACCAAGAGCAAGAGCAACCTGCTTTACGTAGCCTATTTTGACCTTGAGAAGGCCGATGGCAGCAAGAGCCATCATGACGCTACCAAGTATAGTTCATCATCAGATGGTATAACCGTTGGCTCGGGTATGGGCACAGAGGAGCAGGTACGCTCCATTGATGACGGTTCATGGACCGCATATGAGAACGTTGACCTTATCAATGTTGACAAGATAACCATCGGTGCCAATATCCCCACAGAGGGCGGTATCATTGAGGTGCATGTAGGCTCACCTGAGGGTAACCTGATAAGCACCATTGAGGCCACCCGTGCATCGGGCAAGAGGGTAGGCGGCGTTTATGGCGCCAGCACCCCCATGGAGGGCAAGGTAAACCGCCTGGGTTACAACGGCCCGCAGACTCTGTTCTTGGTCTATAAGGCACCAGAGGATGATGAGATTGCTGAGGATGTACTGGCAGCAGCACGTAAATCAGACGTAGCCATAGTATTTGTTGGTACCGATGAGAACACCGCAACTGAGGAGGCTGACCGTCTTACCCTGAGCCTGCCGGGTAATCAGGTGAAACTGATACAGGCAGTTGCTAAGGAGAACAAGAACACCATCGTGGTGATGCAGACTCTTGGTTGCGTTGAGGTTGAGGACTTCAAGAACCTGGAGAACATTCCCGGCATACTCTGGACCGGTTACAACGGCCAGGCTCAGGGTGCCGCAATACCTTTGGTTCTGTTTGGCGATGTCACTCCCGGCGGTAAGCTGAATGCTACCTGGTATAAGTCTGTCAAGGATCTGCCGCCTATTACAGATTACACCCTGCGTGCAGAGAACGGCAAACCCGGCCGTACCCTGTGGTACTTTACCAAGCCGGTATCATACGAGTTCGGTTACGGACTCAGTTACACCACATTTGAGTATTCAGACTTTATCATAAGCAAGAGTTCAATCACTCCCAATGACAAGATTACCATCAGTGTAAACGTAAAGAACACCGGCAGTTTTGACGGTGATGAGGTGGTACAGATCTATATGACCACACCAGACAGCCCTGCATCACTGCAGCGTCCTATAAAGAGGCTCAAGGGATTCAAGCGCGTAACCATTCCGCGCGGACAGACCCGCCTGGTGGAGATTGAGATAGACTGCGCTGACCTGTGGTTCTGGGATATGAAGAGTGACCGCATCACATACGATTCTGGCCGTTACATATTTGAGATAGGTTCATCATCAAAGGATATCCGCGGCACAGTATCAGCCAATATGAACGGACGCTATAACCCGCAACTCAAGACCGTGGTGGCCGATTGCCGCGTGTCAGTCCTTGAGATTGGCCAGACCGCCCAGACGCAGACAACGGCCTGCCTTACTGATGACTCGTTCATAGGTCTGGACAAGGCTACCGTCAAGTACGTGAGCAGTAATCCTGCTGTGGCCAGTATCAATGCTTCCGGCCTGCTTACAGCAGTAGGCCCCGGTATAGCTACCGTAACAGTGAGTGTTACATACGGCGGCAAGACAGTAAGTGATACCTATTCAGTAAAAGTTAACGCTGACCTCTCACTGGCTACTCTCAAGAATGCAGGCAAGTCTCTGCTCAAGCGTGGCCGTAACCAGTACAGCGTGCTGGGTAAGATGTCATCAAAGGTTACAGCTACAGCCAAGTCACCGCAGCTGAGCGTAAACGTGGAGCAGGCTCCTACAGTACCCGGAACTGCTGTCGTAACAGTATCAGAGCCTGTAACCGGTGATGTACAGAGCTACTATGTGAACTTTGGCACTAAGGGTGTTCCTGATGAGTTCAATAACAACAGTCTGGGCAGTCAGTGGAAAGTGATACGCCGCAATGATGAGAATCTTGTGATAGATAACGGCTGGTTGTCGATTATCGCTGAGACAGGTGATATAAACGGTACGTCTGACAACGCAGCCAACATGATTCTTCAGAGCGCCAATACTGACTGGACAATTGAGACCAGACTCGCCACAAACGCTGTTCCTGTTTCTGCACAGAATGCCGGTCTGGTAGCTTATCAGGATGATTCACATTTTGTAAAACTGGTTTATACCGCCGCCGGATTCCGTCGTGGCCAGCAGGCAGCAGCACCAGCACCTGCTTCAGGGAACGTGCAACTCTATGTTGAGGAGAACGGATCATCCAAGAGCACGGTAAGTGTGAGCTTGGCAGGGGCCGAAATCAAGAATAATAACATATATCTTAAACTTGACAAGGACGGCAGTATCTACACTGCATATTACTCAGTTGACGGAAAGAGTTGGGTTCAGGCCGGTCAGGCTGACATCTCGCTTAAGGATATCCAGGCTGGAGTGATGGCATGTCAGGGCGTGATGAACATGCGTATGGGTATGCGTCCCGGCGGAGCTGCCGCCGCAGCACCGGCTCAGCAGAACAGCGCCCCGTTCAGGGCCTGGTTTGACTGGTTCAAGATCAAGAACAGATAACACTGATGCTCTTAAGGCACAAGCATAGCTGGAAACTGTTCCCTGCCATAATAATGTTATGGTGGGGGACAGCTTTCAGTTTGTATGCCGCAACCCCGCAGATTATTGATGCCAAACCGTTTGATGACGGTTTCGTGATAGCCTCCACTGACGGAATGCTTTACTGGACAGATATTGACGGTGTCCATCTGGACAGCGTGAACCTTAAAACAGAGTTAGCCGGCATTGAGGTAACTGATGGCTCAGTGCTTGCCGTAACTTCTGACTGCATGATCCTTAAGGTAGAGCGCAGCGGCAAGAGCAGCCGCCTGTGCCGCAAGCAGATTACCAATAATGCGGATAAAGTGGTAGGCATAGCCTGTTCAGGCAAAAAGACATTCATCCTTACGGCGAACGGTACTATATTATCCACCGATGACAATTGCAAATCTTTTACGGCTTTGGACTTTAACGGCACATATTTTCTCTACTATGACCATACCCGTTTCAGAGCCATCAGTGCATCGGACAACAGCATCTTCATAGCCGGAATACATGATGACGGCACCCCCGCCGTCTATACATCAACCGCCGGCAACATCTGGAGTGAGCGCACCCTGACCTACACTGAAAGTGGCCAGACACTATCCCTTGAACACCAGCCCCTCTCAATGGCATATGATTCCCGCATGGACCGCTTTGTGCTGGGCTGCACAGACGGCTACCTGTTCTATCTGCCCGGCTGCTCCCACTGCAATTCCATAGAAAAAAAGTCAGATACTGACATCACCGCCGTTGCCCAAAACGACCGTTTCATTTTGACACGTTAGGGTCGTTTCCCTGTGTCAATAGTGATAGCGGGAGCGGAAAGAGTAGAGGAGGATGACTGAGAGGAGCAGGGCCAGGATATCGGCCAGATCTACTGCGAGCCAGACTCCGTTGAGGCCCCAGATTAGCGGCAGGATGAATACTGCGCCCAACTCAAAGATCAGGGTGCGGGTGAATGCCGCTACGGCCGATACTATTCCGTTGTTCAGGGCAGTGAAGAAGGCTGATACAAACATGTTGAGGCCGCAAATCATGAAACTGAGCATGTACAGCCGTATGGCGTGTGCCGTGAGGGCTTTCAGTTCCGGGTCATAACCTACAAAGATTCCTGCCATCGGGCCACTCAATACCTCTGACAGGACTGTCAGCACACTGCCGGCGCAGAAGAGCAGCACCAGGCTTTTGCGCAGCAGGCGTTTCAGCTCATCATGGTTCTGCGCCCCGTAATTGTAACTGATTACGGGCGATATGGCCAGGTTGAACCCGATAAAGACCGATGCATACACAAAGCCTATGTACATTAGGATGCCATAAACCGCTACGCCCTTTTCACCGATCAGGCGCATGAGTTGCAGGTTGTAGCACATGCTCACAATGCTCAGTGAGATGTTGCCTACGTATTCTGAGAGGCCGTTGGAGCAGACCTGGAGTATGCTGGTGTTGTCTGTGCTGGTGCGAACAAACCTCAGGTGTGTCTTGTTGCGTTTGGAGTTGAAATAGTACAGCGGATAGATTCCGCCAAGCGCCATTCCGGCGGCTGTTGCAATGGCCGCACCTGTCAGACCCCACTTGAAGACGGCAATGAACAGGACATCGAGCGCTATGTTGGTAATGCCGCAGATCAGGGTTAGACGGGTGCCCAGCTGCGGAATCTCAGCAGTCATAAAGAGAGATTGGAAGGCCATCTGCATCATGTAGAACGGCATTGCCGTGAGCACGATACGCCCGTAACGGACACTGTAGTCAAGCATCTGGCCCGATGCACCGAGCAGGGCCGATATTGGTCTGATAAAGATGAAGAAGAGGATTGTCACTATCACCCCCACAATGAACAGCGTCTTGACAACCATGCTGAAGGCGCGGCAGGCGCGTTCCTTGTCACCTTGCCCCAGGATCATGGCCACGTATGCGCTGCCGCCTGTGCCGAACATTAGTCCTATGGCACCGGTCATCATTATGGCGGGCCAAATCAGGTTGAGTGCGGCAAAGGCAGTGGTTCCGGTATAGTTGGATACAAACAGTCCATCAACGATGCTATAGACCGATATGGCAAGCATCATCAGTATGGACGGCAATGATGTCTTTATCATCCGCCTGTATCCGTATGTTCCGGCAAGTTCAATCTTC
>DBYQ01000075.1 GCA_002310015.1 Bacteroidales bacterium UBA1182 | reverse complement strand
AGCTCGCGGGCCACGCGGGCAAAGGTTAGGCTCACCTCTTCCATCCTGTCGGGCTCCTGCGATATGATACGGGCAAACGAGCGCTTGCCTTCAATCAGTTCATACTCGGCACCTACCCTCTCGCCATCGGTTACCAGCCTGTAGGGACGGGGCGTGGGGACTCCCAGATCATACATCGCCTGCGCGGCACCAAACTCCTCTACGGCCACATCGGCCTCAAAGCCGGGGTTGTACAACTTGGCAAGGCGCTTATCGGTTTTGTGGGTATATGCCACTCCCTGACCGCCCTCACCGGTCTTAACGTAATCTTCAAGATTAATCTTTTCGTAGTCCATAATTATAATTATCCCCAAAAATGACGCAAAGGGGTCGTTTCGTTTTGCGTCGTTTTTGAAACAACATAGTCCTTTATTTACTGAATTCCTTAAGGAACGGTTTGAAATTGTTGCTTGAAGGTGAATCTATTATTGCAAATAGAACCTTACTGTAACGGCCCAGGAACTCCTCCTCATCCAGGACCTGATGGAACAGGCGAGCCATTTGGGCGGGCGGAGTGCAGAACGCTCCGCAACCAAGTGCGCCCAACACTAAACTGTCATGATTTTTTAGGGCGCCGATACGCAGGATGGTGCGTATTTTCTCTTTCAGGATGGGCTTATCGGCCTCGGGGATATTACCATTATCAAGCTGATTATGACCGTGCTTGGGATTGTAATTCAATGATGCAACCGATATCACCGCGGCCTTGAAGGGCTCATCCAGCAATGCATATCCTTCATCCTTTGTAGCACGGAAAAAAGTAATGTCCGGACTATAGATTCCGCCATATGTATTGTCCATAGGATAACGCTCAGCACGGCGCTTTACGCCAACCATATCGGCCAGGTCACCGTATCGGCCGCCAGGTAGCGAGAACTGATACAGCGATATGGCAAGATTGCTGCGGCGGCACAGATCCTCCTCCTGGGCGCTGGAGCCCTGCAGCACCCCGCCTCCGGGATGGTACAGGCTGGCCATATTGAGCAAAGCCGGATTAAGCCCCTGCTCCACCAGATCCCGCGTAGCCAGAATGCAATCCTGATTAAAAATGTACCATTGGGGTCTGTCCCCTTTGGTATCATTTTTTAGTTCGATGGGCGCGGAGAACATCTGAGCGTCATCCAGGAAGCGGCCGCTTACGGGCAGCGTTACAACACGGTCAGTCTCCGTGCGGTAGGCGCCATCGCGGAATATATCCAGATTGTGCATAAAGACCTTGGTCAACAGCACCCTCTTGGCATCACCGCCACGTGTGATTGAAGCCTTATACCAACCGCTCAACCAAATCTGTGAATTCCACTGTTGCGCCCTAAGCATTTTACCTATTTTGAAACTACCCCTAAAAATAAAACAAAAGAGGGATGATTATGTCATATCGTCCCCCTTTTTAATTAAAGAGCAATTGTGTAGAGTGTAATTGAATATGGCTCCACATCAAGTGTAGCTTTGCTCTTGAGTTTGACTGACTCTGTTACAGGAGCTATAGGCTGTGCATCAAAACCGTTCTCATCATCGGGCAGGCCCTTGATTGTAGTCTTGGTTACGCTCTTGAATCCGCTGAAACGGGACAGGTCTATCGTAGCCTTGGCTGCGTTCTCACCGGCATTGCACACCTTAAGGAAGAGCTTGCGTGACTGAGTGTCTAAAACTACAGACTGGCCCAGCAGGTTATCATCAGCACGGTCAAACTTGACGCAATCACCGTAATAGTAGTCACCGCTGGACTGGCCGAACATCTGCTGTACATAATAGCTGCAGGTCAAGAACGGACGCTCATTGTCAAAGTAGATCAGGTCCGGGTTCCAGTTGTTGGTGTTCTTACGGGCAAACAGCGGTGCGTATGATGTCATTACAACAACATCGGCATTACGCTCCACATGCAGCAGGTAGAGACCCTCAGCCAGAGCATCAATGAGTTTCTTGTCCTTGGCGGCATACTCACCCAGATAAACCTTGGTCTTGCGGTCGCGGGGATAGTTGTCATACTGACGGCTGGTCAGGAAGTAGTTGCGCTGCTCATAGTAGTGCTCATCAAGAATGGGAACCTCAAGCTGAGTAGCAAACTTCCAGCCCTCCTCATAGTCACCGTTGCCGGGGTGTGAACCGGGGCCTGCGGTACCTACAATCACAATCTCGGGATACTTGGCACGTACCTGATCATATATGAACTTGAAACGCTCCTCAAACTCAGGAGTGATCTTCTCCTCGTTTCCAAGGCCCAGATACTTGAGGTTGAAAGGCTCCGGATGACCGGCATCGGCGCGAACCTTACCCCACTTGGAATCAGCGGGACCGTTGGCCCACTCTATCAGGTCAAGAGCCTCATCGGCCCACTCCTGCATATCCTCCATGGGAACAACATCCTGAGCCTGTGTACGCATGTTCCAACCGCCGTTGGTACCCTGGCAGCTTACACCGCAAGGCAGAATGGGCAGCGGCTCCATGCCTGCATCCTCACAGAACTGGAAGTACTCAAAGAATCCCATCTCCATGCTCTGATGGTAGCCCCAGGTGTTCTTGATGCCGCGACGGGTCTCACGCGGGCCTACAGTGGTCTTCCAACGATATGTATCCCAGAATCCGTCACCACCGCCGTGTACCACGCAACCGCCGGGGAATCTCATGAACTTGGGGTTCAGGTCAACCAGTGCCTGAGCCAGATCCTTACGTAGGCCGTGGCCCTTGTAAGTATCCTGCGGGAATATTGACACCATGTCAATATCCATCACACCTGTGGTCAGTGAGAGCAGCTGGAATGATGCGTTGGGGCAATCCTGAGCCGCGGTCAAAGTATATTCATACTTTTTCCACTCTTTACCGGAAACAGTGAAGGTGGTATCGGCTATAACAGTGGGCTGTGCACGGAATCCGCGGCCCTGAACTACCAGCACGGCACGAACCTCCTTGTCCTTACCGTCAGGATTACGCAGGAACACTGAGAAATCATATTTTTCACCAGCCTTGAGCAGGATGCCGTCATAACCGTCATTCTGTATTCCCACACCAGTCCAGCCGTTATAGTCATAATAATGACCCACACGCTCTATGTTGAGACGCATGTAGTTGGGGTTGTTGGGATGGATTGGATCCTGCTGCTTTGGTTCTATATAACCCAGAGAATGACCCGGACGTACTGAACGCCATGCGGTACCGGGGCCCCATCCGTCACGCTCAGACGGGCTGAATTCAAAAGAACCGTTCTGGATAAGCTCTGCGCACAGACCGCCATCGGCCGATGAGCTGATATCCTCAAAGAAGATTCCGATAAGTTCATTACTGATTTTCTTACCGCCTGCAGGAGCCTTGATTGGTTTGGCTGCTACTGCAGCAATCGCAGTAGCGGCAAGCAGTGTTAGAGTGATAAGTTTTCTTTTCATAAGTTTTTATATTTGGTCGGCACAAAAATAGTCATTTTTATCGTAACAAAGAATACAGGATGGCAGAGGCGGCCCCGGCAGACGGAGACCGCCTCATCCCCCCTGTCATCTTGAGTTACTCTACCAGAATACTGATGCTGCTGTCATTATAGGACCGCGTCAAAATAACCTTACCCTTGGGCAGGTTCAGACGGGCTGTACCGGCAATGGCTGTGGCTGTTCCCTGCAGGATACCGTCCATTGTGTAGGCACTAACCTGCTCGCCGTCTTGCAGGCCGGATATGATGACAACGCCGTCATTGACCTGTACAGAGAGATTATCCAAGTCAACAGATGCCACTCCGGTTGTACCGCCTATCTTCTCAATAAGGCCAAAGTTCTTCCACACATCGGCAGTCTGATACGCACTGATGCTGTTTTCAGGAACCTTTAGGGTACACTCTTGCTGATTGTACCCAAACGCATACATTCCACATACAGGAGGAACATCAGCCAGACAGGTAAACTCCTTTAGATCATTATATAATGAGAATGCATTACTGCCTATCTTTGTAACAGTACTCGGAATGGTGACTGAAGCCAGTTTTTCATCAAAGAAAAATGCACATTCACCTATGCTATCTACACCTTCACTGATGGTTACAGAGGTCAGTTCAAGACAATCATAGAAGGCATAATCACTAATCACTTCAACATTTCCGGGAATAGTGATTGAACTGATATTGCGTTGTGCGAACGATTCTATTCCAAGAATCTTGACATCGCTTGGAATCACAGTGGAAAGACCACCAGCAATCAATTTGTCCGTTTCTGTCTCAATGATAGCATTGCAGTTCTGTCGGGAATCATAAAACGCATTATCCTTATCTACAACAATGGAGTTAATCACCGAGCATCGGCTAAAAGCACTTTCAGCTATGTATGATACACTTTTGGGTATGTAGATGGATTCAAGTGAGAAACATTCCATAAAAGCACATGAACTTATTTCCGTAACGCTTCCGGGAATATTGATTGAAGTGAGGTTTCTGCAACCGGCAAACGCATCCTCACCTATCCCCTTAACACCATCAGGAATTGCAATTGTAGAAAATAAAGAACCGTTGAACGCATAGTCTCCTATATAACTTACGCCCTCAGGAATAACCGTAGTATTACAGCCCAATATCAAAGTATCGTTATCTTTCATGATAATCGCATTGCAGTCTTCACGGGAATCATAGACAGGATTCTCCGGGTCAACCACTATTGATTTCAGGGAACTGCAGTTACGGAATGTTCCGTATTCTATATATGTCAGGTTCTTGTGAATGAAAACAGTATCCAGCTTGCTGCATCCACTAAAAGTCATTTTATGCAATGCTGTGACTCCCTCCGGTATGGAAACTGATTCAAGACCTTCACAGAAATTGAAAGCAAGGGGTTTTATACCGGTAACGGAATAAGTAACCTCATCAACCGTTATCTCCGAGGGAATAACCAAATCACCGGAATATCTTTTACCACTCCTACTAAGAACCTGGGCAGTTTTGTCAACTTCATTCAGTTCATAATTGATACTTTCAACCTCTACGCCGTATGTCATGACAGGCAATATCAGCGTCATGATAATAAAAAGGACTTTTCTCATATTACGTCTTTAAAAAGATTATACTGACAAACATAAATAAAAACTTTTAGAATCTGTCTAAATCTTCTTAAAACGTCAAGGGTATTTCAAGTTTAAGTGTAATGTTGCGACCCGGATTGCGTATTCCCACATATTTGAGGCGATTCAGATGGTCCACATATACCTTGTCAGTCAGGTTATCACCTATCAGGCTTATGCTTGCCACACGCTTGCCGTTTTTCTGAATATCGGTATGGGCCGATGCTCCTATCAGCGTATATGCATCAGTTGCAGTCTCAGTGCCCTCCAGATAGTGGTCCTGCCTGAAATGATGATCCGCATTGACAGCAAGATAGCAGTTGTTCAGGATACCGCCGCTATGGGTTATCTCCCATTTGATTTCAGCACCCACCTTGGGAGCGGGAATGAGCGGCATGTCAGTTGATTCAAAGGTACCACGCACGTATGAGAAACCGGCACCCAGATGCAGCGCATGTATGGGATGACAATCAACCGTAAACTCGGCGCCATACAGCAGGGCATCGGTAGCCTTGAACTGATACTCATCATAAGAGTCAATGACCGCTCCCGTACGGGCTGAATATATGTAGTTGTCTATGCGGTTGCAGAACAGCGCCGCGCTTAATGCCAAATGCTCCAAAGAGACATCAGCCCCCAAGTCACCCTGCAGGCTGAACTCAGGCTCAAGCCCGTTATTGCCGCGTTCGTAGCGGACGGTACCCTCATGGACTCCGTTTGATGCCAGCTCACTCAGATTAGGCGCACGGAAACCGCGTGCAATGTTTGCCCTTATGTTCAGACCATCCGACGGTGAGAAAACAGCACCTATACTACCAGTTATACCGGTAAAGTTACGATTGAACGCCTCAAACTTATCTTCAAGGAAAAAACTCTCCAGACGGCGCATATCGGCCCGGATGCCACCAGAGAACGTAAGGTGTTCCAATGACTTGGTTGCGGTGGCAAAAAGACCTGCATCAAACAGGTTATATGCTGGAATCAGCACCTCTTCACCCAGGTTCTTGCTTTGCTGGTACATTCCGCCCACACCGGTTGAGAACTTCCAGCCGTCTCCTATCTCCTCAGTGAGATACCGCAACTCATAATTCACGGTTCGCAGTTTGAAATCAAGCTCCGCCTCATCCTCCTCTTCTTCAAACTCCTGACGGCGGTTCTGCTGTACACCTACCAATGCTTTCAGACTGCCGTTCCCTATCACGAAACTGTTATCCAATACCGCCTTGTAATGATGAATCTGCTGAAAAGGCAACTCCGTGGAATAACCTGTAGGGCCCTCCAGCTCCGTCTCACCATCCTCATAACCCTCTGTCATGCCCGGGGTCATGTGATAATAGCCCAGTGTAAGACGCGTAAAGCCCCAGTCACGGTTCAGCCCCGCCTTGCCGCTCACCGCACGCTCACGGAACTGTGTACCTGGAACCAGGCCATCAGCCGCATTACGGAACGAATGGGTGTATTTGTCACTGAAACGTATGTCCCATACAGTTCCGTTCCTGTTACCGCTCTGGTGAACCGAGTATGCGGCAAGTCCGTTGTTGGTCTGGTATTCGCTGCTTACACCCGCTGTTATAACATCAGGTTCCGGGAACGGATCAGGGTTCAATATTATCACTCCTGCCAGAGCATCAGAACCGTACATAAGGCTTGCAGGGCCTTTCAGTACCTCAACGCTGCCTACCGTTGACTCATCAACCTCAATTCCATGCTCATCACCCCACTGCTGGCCCTCCTGGCGTATGCCATCGGCCATCAGGATGACACGGTTGTAACCCATACCGCGTATAACCGGCTTGGAGATGCCGCTGCCCGTAGTAATCTGGCTCACACCCGGAAGTGTTGCTATGGCATCAATTATATTGGTTGAGGCATTCTGACGGAGCATACGCGCATCGGCTACGCTTATGGCCGATGGGGTCTGGCTCAACTTGCTTGTTCCTGTAAGACCTGTAACTGTCACCTCATCAAGACGGAGGTGTTTATAGAAAACGTCTGTGCTGTCCTGTGATGATGCGGATGTGCACAATGATATGCACAACACACCCGCAATAAAAGTATGTTTCTTCATTTTAAAATTGTATTCAGTTATTAATAAAGTGATTGACCGCTTCTATGCAGAAACGGCCTTAGAATCTGTTTAAATTTGTTCCATGAAGATTATTATGGTCTATTTTTTCCTCTGTTCTTATCGTTTTGAGGGAATAATGGAGGTCCATTTTGACTGAGGAACGATGAGAACAGAGGGGAAAAGAGAATGTAAGAAATTTATGGAAACAAGTTTAAACAGATTCTTATATTAACAGAATACAATCGGGGGAGCCCTTGTGGAAAAAGATTGGATCTGCCTCAGCGACAGCTCTTGCCTTAAGTCAACGGATTGAGGAACCTCAAAGCTGATTATGGCAGCCTGATATCCTGCTGAAGCATAAAGATGGACAGTGGTCAGGAAATCGCAGACATAGCAGTGCCCGCTATCAGATTCATTGTCAACAGAATGGCCGCAGCCGCTGTCCGATACTGATAAATGATACTCTGACGGATTGAAAGCATGACGGTGTACGCTTGCAAGCATGAGCGCCTGCAGGAATATTCCAAGCAGCAGAATACCGTATAGATTATGCCGTCTGTTTTTCAAGATCCGTGTTATGAGAATGACACAAAGGGGTCGTTTCCCTTTGCGTCATTTTTGATATTACTTTATTGTTTTGCGAACCAGGTCAAGGAGATTCTTTGATGGTGTTGCTGCATCCTTAAGCGGGATAAGGTACCAAACCACCTCCCAAGTCAGGCTCTGGCCGGGAGCGAGAGTCTTGTATTCACCCTGGCTCTCAAGTTCTATGTAGGTCTTGCCCTGATTTACATACACCTGAATCTCAGCTTCATCAGGAGCGGGCTGTGATGGTGTCAGGTCATCAAATTTCTTGATCATGAGCAGACCGTTGGCAGCGTATGCCAGCCAGCCCTTGCCGTCAGAGTTGATCTTGCGGTTCTGCGGAGCCTGCTCAAAAGAGTACCATGATGCACCTGATTCAGCCTTGAAGGGGATCAGACCGGCGGGGGTGATGCCCTCAACGGGTGCGTCAAAGAATATCAGTCCGCTTTCATCGGCCACGACACGTGATATCTCCCACGGGGCAACCTTACGCTCTGTGTCACCTTTATTGACTATGGTGTAAGCCACTTTAATGTATTTGCCCTTGGAATCAGGGGTGTAGAGTTTCTGAATCTGGAACGGGAGCTTACGGCCTGTCTGACTGGTCAGCAAAAGTGACTTTCCGGCATTGGAGGCACTGGTCTCATCAGTGTATGCAGCTCTGTCAAACTCATTTACCGGCGGCCAGTTCCACTCTTTCTGCGGGCTGGTCCAGAAAGTGCTGCCGTATTGGTTAGCGGCCCTGAGCTGCGATAGCATCTCCTTATCATCATACTTGTAAGACATAATCTTACCGCCCTCCTTGGCGCTTACTGTCATTGTCACATTACCGGCCTTGATGGTAAAGCCTTCATCTGCTGAGCCCTGCACGGTCTGTGCCAATGCAGTGCCCGATATTGCTGCGGCCATTACGGCTGCGATTAACTTGTGGGTTCTCATTTGCATTTATGATTTGTTGGCAGCAAAGATAATAACAAACTTCATTTATTGAGCATACTGACTACTGCATTCCGCTTTACGTATCATAACATTTTAAGTTTCCCAAAAGTACTCTTGTTTTATGCCAATAAGAACTCAAAGGCATTATTTTTCATATCTTTGAGCATTAAAGAAATTTGATTGATCAGATATGAAAGCCATCAGCCTCTTAGGAGCCGCCATTGCCGCTATGACAGCAATGCCTGCAAGTGCAGCAGAGAACACTTTTGACATCAACGTAAAGAAGACAGGTGCCACGATACAGAGCACCATGTACGGAATATTCTTTGAGGATATAAACTACGCTGCTGACGGCGGCCTGTACGCTGAACTGGTCAAGAACCGCTCATTTGAATTCCCTAATGCGCTTCAGGGATGGAAAGTATTCGGTAATGTAAAGGTGCTTGATGACGGTCCGTTTGAGCGTAACCCCCACTATGTACGTCTTACCGATCCCGGTCATGCACACAAGCATACGGGACTGGACAATGAGGGATTCTTTGGTATGGGCATCAAAAGAGGTGAACAGTACAGTTTCTCCGTATGGGCCAGGTCAGAGACTCCTGTCATTCTGAGGATTGAGCTGGTCAATACCGCCTCAATGGGTGAGAACCATTATGTATGCCAGCAGAGAATAGCCGTAAACAGCAGCGACTGGAAAAAATACAAGGTTACGCTCAGACCCAACCAGACTCTTGAAAAAGCAAACCTGCGCATTTTCATGGAGACACGTGGCGGTGCAAGCGTTGACCTGGAACATATCTCCCTTTTCCCCACCGATACATGGAAAGGCCGTGAGGGCGGACTCCGCAAGGACCTGGCGCAGGCTCTGGCAGACCTGCAGCCCGGCATATTCCGATTCCCGGGCGGTTGCATAGTTGAAGGAACTGACCTGGAGACACGTTACAACTGGAAGAACACCATAGGCCCGGTTGAGAACCGCCCGCTCAATGAGAACCGCTGGGAATATACGTTCCCGCACCGTTTCTATCCGGACTATTTCCAGAGCTACGGACTGGGATTCTTTGAATTCTTCCAGCTGAGTGAGGATATAGGCGCAGAACCTCTGCCCATACTGAGCTGCGGTCTGGCCTGCCAGTTCCAGAACAATGACATTAACGCCCATGTTCCTGTTGACCAGCTTGATCCCTACATACAGGATGCGCTTGACCTGATAGAGTTTGCCAACGGCCCCGCAACATCAACATGGGGCAAGGTTCGTGCCGATATGGGACACCCGGAACCCTTCAACCTCAAATATCTGGGCATTGGCAATGAGCAGTGGGATTCACTTTATCCTGAACGTCTGGAACCATTCATCAAGGCCATCCGCAAGGCTTATCCCAACATAAAGATTGTAGGCTCTGCCGGACCTAACTCTGAGGGAGAGCAGTTTGACTACCTCTGGCCTGAAATGAAACGTCTGGGGGCCGATCTGGTTGACGAGCATTTCTACCGTCCCTACGAGTGGTTCCTGAGCCAGGGTACCCGATATGACAACTATGACCGTAAGGGGCCCAAGGTGTTTGCCGGTGAGTATGCCTGCCATGCATCGGGCAAGAAATGGAACCACTACTATGCATCACTGCTTGAGGCGGCTTTCATGACAGATCTGGAGCGTAATGCCGACATAGTCCACATGGCCACATACGCCCCCCTGTTTGCCCATGTTGAGGGCTGGCAGTGGCGCCCGGACCTGATCTGGTATGACAATCTGAACTCATTCCGTACCGTAAGCTGGTACGTACAGCAGCTGTACAGCAAATATAAAGGCCAGAACGTGCTAACGCTCACCATGAACAGCAAGCCTGTAGCAGGCCAGGATGGACAGAACGGACTGTTTGCAAGTGCGGTTCGTGAAGGTAATGACATTTATATAAAGGTCATCAACACATCACAGCAGGGCCAAGACCTATCATTCAATTTCATCGGTCTCAAAAAGAAGGAGGCTGTACAGGGCATCAAACGGATAGACCTGTCCAGTGACAAACTCTATGAGGACAACTCCATAGAAGCCCCCACAAACATAGTGCCCGTGGAAAGCCTGTTTGATGCAGAGGGAAAAAGCATAAGCACATCCATCGAGCCACTAAGTTTCAGTATATTCATACTCACAGTTGAATAAGACCGGATTGTTTTTTAATTTTGCGCCTTAAAAACAACATCGGTCCTTATGAATCTGAACGGAATAATTGTAGGAGCAGCAGTGTTCCTTATCATCGGGATATGTCATCCCATCGTAATCAAGATGGAGTATTACTGGGGCAAGAAGAGCTGGTGGGTTCTGGCCCTGGCGGGAGTAATATTCTCCGTCATCTCACTCTTTGTAGAGAATCTGATAATATCAACCATAATGGGCGCCGCCGCATTCTCCTGTTTCTGGGGCATACATGAGGTTATAGCCCAGGAGAAACGCGTACTGCGTGGCTGGTTCCCGGAGAACCCCAAACGTAAGGATTACTACAACCGCCGCCGCACACAGTAGCGACACAGTAGGGTCGTTTCTCTGTGTCATCGTTCCTCAACGCATTTGGAATGACACAGGGAAACGACCCTACTGTGTCACAAATCACCATTTTAAGGTATTGTAGCCCCATCTGACAGCCGGTACCTTTGCACCTGTCATAATAAATGAGGAAAAAGAGTTTTTCTCCTATTAAATTAAGACAGGTAAATGGAAAATAGAAACACATCAAAGCATGCAAAAAGAGGATACCGCGTTTTAGGTATATTGAGAACACTTCTACTTGTAACAGCCACAGGAATCTCCACCCCTATCCTGGCCCATGAGAATGAAATGGACATAGACATAAAAGGTACCGTTTATGACATCAACCAGAATGAGATTCTGCCTGCAGCGACAGTCTATATTGAGGAGCTGGGAATAGGCGTAATAACAGACAGCGAAGGTGTTTACAGGATAACCGGAATACCTGAAGGAACATACACTCTGAAGGCTCAGTATTTAGGATACCAACCGGCAGAAAGAAAGATCCGCACAGACCGTGGAGCCAAATCAAACAACATAGGCCTTAAGCCTGAAAGCCTATCACTGAATGAGGTAATAATATCAGAGAAAAGCCAAGCCAGGATACTGCGTGAGCAGGCCATGCCCATAAGCGTGATAAGCATGCAGCAGCTGCAGGGCACCGTGAGTGACGTGCAGAGCATACTGGCCAAGACCGTAGGCGTAACGATACGTGCCACAGGCGGTCTGGGTAGCACATCACGCCTGTCAGTACGCGGGCTTGAGGGCAAGCGCATAGGATTCTTCATTGACGAGACCCCAATGGCCGACCAGTCAGATTTTGTTGACCTGAATGACATTCCGGTTGACATGATTGACCGCATAGAGATTTACAAAGGTGTGGTTCCGGCCAAGTTTGGCGGCTCATCAATGGGCGGTGCCGTAAACATTGTAATCAAGGAGTACCCAGAGCATTATGCCGATGTAAGTTACCAGCGTGAATCATACAACACCAACCGTTTCCAGACCGTAATCAAGAAGAATGATTTCAAGCACGGACTAGTATATGGCATAGGCGGCGGCTACACTTACGCCGCTAATGACTACACCATGGATTCACCGTACATTGACGGGCTGGAAATATACCGTGACCATGATGCGTTCCGCAAGGTGATGCTTGGCGGCAGCATAAAGGCGCACAAGTGGTGGTTTGATGAGGTTGAACTGGAACCCGTATATGTAAACACATATCATGAGATTCAGGGAATAGATACTGATATCCGATACGCTCACAGCAAGTCACAAGGCTATCTGTGCAACCTGAAACTGGTTAAGGATGATTTCCTTGTGGAGGGCCTGGATTTTGACATGTCAACCGCCATTGCCTATACCAGATACAGCATGGTTGATACCGCCAAGACCTATTATGACTGGAACGGCAGAGCCTACGCCACCCCATCACCGTACGGAGGTGAGATAACCGGCAACCGCTATGCGTCAGACTCTGACAACGGCAAGTTCACCCTGCTAAACAAACTCTACATGGAGTACCTCATCAACAAGCGTCACTCACTGACGTTCAATTCACTCATCCAGACCGCCGATGGCCGTCCAAGTGATGAGACCAAAGTGCTGAGCCTGGGTAAGAAGGTTGATTTTGACTCCCGTATGCGCAGTTGGGTGGTTGGACTAACATATGATTTCCGTTCACTTGACCAGCGCTTCCTCAACTCCATAACGGGCCGATACTACTGGTACGGCATGGACACCAGATACCAGAACCTCTATGTCAACATCCCGGCAGAGGATATAACCCTGCGCAAGACAAGCGCCGGATTCAGCGAGGCCATGCGTTACCGCATCACCAAGGGCCTGATGGCCAAGCTATCAGGAGGATATGACGTGCGTATCCCGTCAGAGAATGAGTTGCTGGGTGACGGCGCCACCATAACGCCCGCCGAACAGCTTATGCCGGAACGTAACCAGAATTTCAATGCCGGACTGCTGTATGACCTTACCGGCCTGCATGACTCCAACCTGCAGATTGAACTGAACGCTTACTACATGCACGTGGATGACATGATACGTTTTGTCAAGGGAATACTTGGCGCACAGTATCAGAACTTTGGCGAGATGCGCACCATAGGAGTTGAAGCTGAGGTCAAGGCCGATATATGCCCGTGGCTATACGGTTACGCCAACGTGACCTATCAGGACCTGCGTGACACCCGTGAGCATGAGGCCGGCACGGAACTGCCCAACCCCACCAAAGGCAAGCGCATGCCCAACATACCCTACTTCATGTCAAACGCCGGACTTGAGTTCCATAGGGAGAACCTGTTTGGCGGCACAGGCCAGAACACACGCCTATTTGCCGATATGTCATTCATTGAGGAGTACTACTATGACTTTGAACTGACTAACAATGAGAAACGCCGCATACCGCGCAGCCTGACATTTGACCTGGGCTTTGAGCACAGTTTCTTTGACCAGAGGCTCTACATATCGGGCAAGATAAAGAATGTGGCCGATGCCAAGGTGATATCAGAATACAACTGCCCGCTGCCGGGCCGCACCCTGGGCATAAAACTCAGATACATACTCAGATAACAACACAAACTAAAAAACTGATAAACAAAAATGAAAAAGACACTTTTCTACAGCGCAGCCATGCTGTGTGGTATGGCACTCATGTTCACGTCATGTGAAAAAGATGAAAACAATGACCCTGAGGAACTCCGGGGCGGTAAGGGCCACATCCTGCTGGAGCCCACAGTCAAGAATGATGACGGTGCAAGCGGTTCATCATATCTGATGCAGATTGAGGGATTTGGAAGTCCCGTGAAACTGGACAATGCCATTCAGATAGGTTTCTCAGCCACATTCTCAGTCTATGGCAATGATGTTTACATGTTCCCCGGTGAGATGGCCAAGAGCAGCCAACTCCTTACACGCTACGAGCGCTCAGAGAACGGGCTCAAGGTTGCAGCCACCTATCATATCCTGCCCGGTTCAAGCCCCTATACCCTGCTCAAGATAAATGACAGCAAAGCCTATATTCCGCTTTACGGCCAGGGCAACGTGCAGATTGTTGACCCCAAGACTCTTAATGTAAAAGGTGAGATTGACCTCTCCAAGTATGCATTCAGCGACCAGTGCGCTGATCCTGCCATGGGCATAATACGCGGAGACTCCATGTACCTGACACTTGACCAGATAGGCCCCACATGGATGCCCTTTGAGAACTACCGCCAGGCCGATGTAGTAATTATCGATATCAAGGCCGATACCGTGGTAAAGCTTATCTCAGAGACTGAAAGCGGACTCTGTTTCCCCACCCGTCCGTTCCTGCCTGACATGATTTTCATGAATGAGGCGCAGGACATTTACATTGCCTGCACAGGGTATTTCGGCTATGATCCGTCATATCTCAAGAACGGATTCGTATGCATTCCTGCCGGACAGGCTGAGTTTGACCCAAGCCGCTCATGGGATATCAGTAACACTGTCATTGAGGGCACTGACAACTGGAAGCCCGCAACCGTTTACAACACATGCTATATGGGAAACGGCAAACTTGTAGCCTACGTAGGTCTGCTTGAGCTGAATGGTGACAACCCCTACACCACCCGTAACACCATGGCCGTGGTAATAGACCTCAACAACAAAACCATCAGCAAGATTGACGGAATACCCTATACTGATGGCCACAGTTGCTCCATAGTCAAATATCAGGACAAGTTCTACCTTACCGCATACGGTGTTGACAAATCAGGCGTATTCTCATTTGACCCCGTCACCGGTGCCGTAGAGCATGTCATCAACTGCAACTCTGACCTGTCTTATCTGTACATCTTTTGATGTCACTCAGGTTTCCTATGATATCATCAAGCATCTGAAATAATTTAGGAGCAGTCTCAAGGGTTATGTTGCCGCATAGAACGGCACTACCTACGGTAAAAGGAACTGCGGCCAGCTTTTTTTGCAGGTCGCAGCCTTTTTTTGTGAGCGAGACTATCATCTGGCGGGCATCCTTCTCACCGCGATGGCGGGTAAGTATGCCCTCCTTCTCCATGCGCTGCAACAACGGGGTGACCGTATTGGTCTCAAGATAGAGTTTGTGCGCAATGTCATTGACCGGCTGGGCATCGGACTCCCATAAGACCATCAGCACCAGGTACTGCGGATATGTGAGCCCGTGCACTGACAGCAACGGATGATAGGCCTGGGTCAACAGGCGTGATGCCGTGTAGAGCCTGAAACAGAGCTGGTTGTCCAGTTTAAATTCCTCTTTCATTTGAGCAGTTCCTGAATGTCCTTCTCCATCTCCTCAGGGGTCGTAGTAGGAGCGAAACGCTTAACAACAGAACCATCACGGCTGATCAGGAATTTAGTGAAGTTCCACTTGATGTCACTCTCCTTCTCCACGCTCTTGCTGATTGTCTTGAAGAGTTTGAGTGCGGCCTTGGCCTTGAGTCCGTTGTACTCCTCAGTGGGAGCCTGCTCCTTGAGATACTCAAAGATGGGATGCGCATCGGCCCCGTTCACATCAATCTTCTTCATCAGCTGGAATGTTACTCCATGGTTTACGCGGCAGAACTCCTCAATCTCCGCATCTGTACCCGGCTCCTGATGTGCAAACTGGTCACAAGGGAAACCTACGATGGTGAAATCCTGGTCCTTGTACTTCTTGTAGAGAGCCTCCAGTCCGTCATACTGAGGAGTGAAACCACACTTTGAAGCTGTGTTTACAATCATGAGTACCTTACCCTCAAACTGAGAGAAATCTAACTCTGCGCCCTTTCCTGTCTGGGCCTTAAAATCAAAAATCCTTTTCATATATATCATTGGGTCTTAATATTATACGTGCTATTTATATCGTACACGATGCAAATTTACAACAAATATTTATATCGCAAGCGATATTTTTCATAAATAATGTAAAAAGAGTTATCTTTGTGGCATAATCATGTTCACACAATAAACCAACACTAATATGAAAAAGATTATCACCGCCATCATGCTGATCATGGCTGTAACAGCAATTTCAGCACAGGAGAATATCTATTCTTTCAAGGTTAAGGATGACCAGGGTAAAGAGGTAAGCCTGGAGCAATACAAAGGAAAGGTATTGCTGATAGTAAATACTGCCACTCGCTGCGGATTCACTCCACAGTACAAGGATCTGGAGGCAATATATGAAAAGTATAACGAGCAGGGATTTGAGATTCTGGATTTCCCGTGCAACCAGTTCGGAGGGCAGGCTCCCGGCACAATAGCAGAGATCAAGGAGTTCTGCTCCACCAACTACAACGTCAAGTTCACACAGTTTGACAAGATTGAAGTGAACGGTGAGAATGAGCATCCTCTTTACACCTATCTCAAAGCCAATGCCGAGAACAAGAACAACATACGCTGGAATTTCACCAAGTTCCTGATTTCAACTGACGGAAAGATTCTTAAGCGTTTTGAATCAGCTGATAAGATGGAAGACGTTGAAACAGCAGTCGCCCAGGCTCTCAACACTGAAAAGTGACCCAAAAGGGACAGTCCCTTTTGAGTCATTTCTTGCGTTTGAATATGGAACGTTTCAGGCTCCGCTGATAATCAGTAAGCGTCCAGTTGCAGGAGCCGGACATTCGGATTGGGGAGCATTGTGGAGCAGCGTAAGCGGAAGGCCTTGGAGGATCCCGTTAAGAACATCGCTCGTTCAACGAACGTTAGGCCCCGAAGGGGACTATAAGGAGGCGTTCGATGTTTAGGGTCCGGAGGGGCCTCTTTTGCGTAGCAAAATAAAATAAGGCTAGGCTACGCGCCAGCGTAGCTGCGGAGCGTTGTCTCTAGATCTTAACCGATATAAATCCGGTTAAACATAGAGGGCCTGCGCGGGATGAGTGGGCTCTTGCTTTAATGGAGAGCGACAATACTTGTTCTTTATTCACTTGAGAGGATCACCGCCGTTGCTTGTGGGATTGTCCCAAAGCAGTTGCTGGTTGGTGTACAGCCAGTTGCCCCATCCCGTCAGTTTGTGGAAGGTGGTCTGCTCGTAGCCTTGGTCGAAATTGCACAGGGGGTGAGGGACAATTAGTTTAATACTCTGCGACTTGCTGGCATCGTCCGTGTAGGTCTCGTTGTTGGCCAGGCAGACGCTCAGCGTGTAGTGGTCCAAATGTTGTACGTTCGTGCTGACGTCGGCATAATGTACGAACGCCTCGCTGAAGGCTTTGTCCAAATCACTGGAGATGGCTGCCATTTCTGCGTCACCAGTCTCTTTTGCCAACAAATGAGCATAGTCTGCCAGATCGACGAAGGGATGAAAGAATGTTAACTCGACATACGGATAGGGTGTGTGGAACCGATACACCTCCCTGGTGGCCTTGTCAATGGCCTCCTTCTGTGTGGGGTAGAGAGCGAGGAGTCTGTCGGCGAGGCGCTTGGCGGCACTGATAATGGCATCGAGCTTGGCGGTACGGATGAGTTTGTAGTCGCCGTTGTACCAGTACTCTGTCTTATTCCCATCGCCTACGTCATTAAAACCGTGATATGACTGTTCCCATGTCGGATGCACGCGCTCAAACATCTGTGCGATGGCATCCTCGGTATTCCCCTTCTCCAGCAGTCCGCGGACGTATTCCGTGAGCAACTCGCCCTCGCTCTCAAGCAGGTGAGCCGAGGCCACGATGTAGTCGGACAGGCCGCGCAGCTCGGTCAGCGTCTCCATGTTGCCCATCAGGCAGTTGTGGAAAAAGATTGTGTTCAGCCGGTTCAAGCCTGCGGAACGGATGACGGTACTCAGCTCATACATATCAAGTTCCTCCCTCTCATTCCACTCATCGGCAATGACCCCTCGGGTGGCATATGCAGCAGCGGTGTATTCGTATTTGCCGGGGACATCGGTCAAGGGGTTCAGTCCGTTGCCATGTCCCCAGATGCTGAACACATACTGCTCGGCAGGACATTGCAGGCTGCTTATCTGGATGAACATATTGAGGGTCGTGGGGTCGCACAGTTTCATGGCCTTGGCCTCTTCGACAAATCCATGCGCCTGAAATCCGTCGCTGCGAATCTCCTTCAGGTCGGTCGTGTCGCTCAGCTCGAACCATACGATGTCGCCCGGGTCGGCATACTTACCTGAATAGGAGTTGTTCTCATCAGACGGTTTCTTGCCATATTTGTAGAAGCAGACCACGCGGACGTTGCCCGGATCCTTGAGCAGCGGCTGTATCTTCTCCCAGAAGCCGTACTCAATAATTGCGTCCATGGTGCCTCCCGCATTGCCATAGACAAAGACGGTGTAGCGGGCGGGCTGCGGCACATTGACCAGGCTGTCCTTCCTGTTCCACTCATCAAAGTCCTTAGCCTTCGCGTCGTCCATCTTCTGCATGGCCAGTTGGTGGTCACCCTCCGTCATCGTCAGCTTGCCGTCGCTCACGGCATATCTGGCAGTGGTCTTGGTGTTTCTCTCCGCGATGTCCATCGTCAGCACGCCATCCGTGGCTGTGTAGGTGAACGAATAGTGCTCACGCGCCACGGCGACATCGCCGCTGAGGTAATAGATGTTGGTTACACCTGTGCCGTCGGACTTCAGCTCCGTCTGCTGCCATGCCTTGCCATATGTCCAGGCGGCATGAGTAGCCCCCGACACGTCGGAATACCATTGGCCAACAAGTTCGCCGTTCGCCCCTGATTCAGGAGAAGGATTGTCGTCGTTGTCCGAAGTACACGATGTGAATACACTTGTGCCGCAAATGATTACGAGGA
>DBYQ01000074.1 GCA_002310015.1 Bacteroidales bacterium UBA1182 | reverse complement strand
CCAACGTCAGTGATGTTGCGTACGTAACGTACCTTGTAGCCCAGATGCTGCAGGTAACGGAACAGTATGTCAAATGTGATGGCGGGGCGGGCGTGACCCAGATGCGGGTCACCATATACTGTGGGGCCGCACACGTACATACCTACGTGCGGCGGGTTCAGTGCTTCAAACAGCTCTTTCTTTCTTGTCAGGGTGTTGTAGATGGTCAATTTGTTTTCCATATTATTTTCTCATTGTTTCTTCTATAAATTTGAGGAGCCTGTCAACGGCATTCTCCTCGGGGATATTTTTCTCTATGCACTCCTTGCCTTTGTAAAGGCTGATTTTGCCGCGGCCTGCGCCTACGTAACCGAAATCGGCATCGGCCATCTCGCCGGGGCCGTTCACTATGCAGCCCATTATGGCTATCTTGACGCCTTTAAGGTGGCCTGTGGCGGCTTTGATGCGTGCTATTGTCTCTTCAAGGTTATAAAGTGTCCGTCCGCAGCCCGGACATGAAATGTATTCCGGTTTGCTGAAGCGGATGCGTGCTCCCTGCATTATTGCATCCTCAGCGGAGCGTATCTGTTCTGCCGGTATATTGGGGTCAGAGAGTTTCAGCTCTTTTGCCTTGCCGTCTATTAGCAGTGCACCTGCATCCATCGCAGCATGAAGCTGGAAATCCTCAAGCAGGCTGTCATTGTAATCGAGATACAGAACACCGTTCTCTATTCTGGCCGATGCACGTACCTCTGCACTGGTTTCCGCATAGTCAACCAGTTTGCGGGCCACAGGGATTTCACGCTCAGGAGCCTCGGAGAGTGATACGCGTATGGTATCACCTATACCCTCGGCCAGCAGTGCACCTATGCCTATGGCGCTCTTGATGCGTCCGTCCTCGCCCTCACCGGCCTCAGTCACTCCCAGATGTATGGGGAATGCCATGCCTTCACGGTCCATCTCCTTTACCAGCAAGCGAACGGTCTCAATCATGACCACGGTGTTGCTGGCCTTTATGGAGATAACCACGTTCATGAAGTCTTGCTCTATGCAGATGCGCAGGAACTCCATGCAACTCTCAACCATGCCGGCGGGTGTGTTGCCGTAACGGCTCATGATACGGTCTGAGAGCGAGCCGTGGTTGACGCCTATGCGTATGGCTGTGCCGTGCTCGCGGCATATGTTCAGGAACGGGATAAAGCGGTCACGTATGCGTTGTATCTCCTGCGCATATTCATCATCGGTATATTCCAGATGCTTGAACGTGCGTGCCGGATCCACATAGTTGCCAGGGTTGATGCGTACCTTCTCAACATATCGGGCGGCTACATCGGCCACGGCGGGGTTGAAATGGACATCGGCAACCAACGGGGTGTCGTAACCGCGGGCGGTAAGGCCCTCACGGATAAGGCGCATGTTTTCAGCCTCACGTGTGCCCTGGGTGGTCATGCGCACCAGTTCACCGCCGGCCTCAATGATACGTATAGCCTGCTCAATGCAGCCCTGGGTATCCATGGTGGCGGTGGTGGTCATGGACTGCAGGCGTATGGGGTTACTGCCGCCTATGGCGGTACTGCCCACACGTACGCTTATTGTTTTCCTGCGGTTATATACGGCCATTATCAGTTGGTCTTGTAGTTGTATTTTACCTGACTCAGTTCAGCGTTTGCCTTCTCAATCTTATCCTTGAGACCCTCCTTGTGGGCGGCCAGACGTGCTGCCAGTTCATTGTCGGCCACGGCCAGAATCTGGGCGGCCAGGATGGCGGCGTTCTGTGCGCCGTTCACGCCAACGGTGGCTACAGGTATTCCGGGGGGCATCTGGATGATTGAGAGCATGGCGTCCAGACCGTCAAGCATACCCTTGATAGGTACACCTATTACGGGAACGTTGGTGTTGGCGGCAATCACGCCGGGCAGGGCTGCTGCCATGCCTGCTGCTGCTATGATTACCTTGATGCCGCGTGCTGCAGCACCCTTGGCAAACTCCTCAACGGCTGCAGGTGTGCGGTGAGCGGATAAAGCGTTCATCTCAAACGGAACCTGGATGCTGTCCAGGAAGGCAGCTGCTTTTTCCATAACGGGCAGGTCTGATGTGCTGCCCATGATTATACTTACTACAGCTTTCATATCTTGTTTATTTAATTTTCAATTTTCAATTTTCAATTCTCAATTGTTAATTCTTCCTCATCCTTGCCACCGGAATCCCAATCTGTTCCCTGTATTTTGCCACTGTGCGCCGTGCCACCTTGTAACCGCGCTCAGCCAGTATATCAGCCAGTTGCTCATCAGTCAATGGGTTTGCGTGATCCTCGGCATCAGTTACCTCACGCAGTATCCGGTGTATCTCCTTTACTGAGACCTCCTCACCGCTGCTGGTCTTGACACCATCGGTAAAGAATGACTTGAGCGGAAAGGTTCCGAAACTGGTCTGTACGTACTTGCCGCTTGTCACCCTTGAAATGGTTGATATGTCATACCCTGTCTTCTCAGCCACATCCTTAAGGATCATGGGCTTGAGCAGGGTTTCATCACCCTCTGTAAAGAAGGGACGCTGCATGTCAATGATGGCCTGCATGGTGCGGGTCATGGTCTGCTCACGCTGCTTGAGTGCCTGTATGAACCCTTTGGCTGAGTCAAGTTTGTTCTTGATATAGACGGCGGCGTCACGCTGGCTTGAGGAACCGTTCTTTATCTGGTTGTCCAGCATATCAGAGTACTCCCGGCTTACATGCAGTTGGGGTATGTTGCTGTTGTTCAGCGTGAAATGTATCTCACCGTCATAATTGTCCAAGAGGAAATCAGGTACTATGTGCTGGCGGCTGTGGCCGACGGTTTCACCCAGTGAACTGCCCGGACGGGGATTTAGTTTGACCAGTTCTGCTATCACTGCATCTGTCTCAGCCTTGTCAAGACCCAGGCGGGCCGAAATCTTGTCCCAACGTTTGTGGGTGAACTCATCAAACATGGTGGAGATTATCTTCTCCTGCAGCTGCTTGGAGGGAGAATCCTCCTTGCGGCGTATCTGAATGAGCAGGCACTCCTGCAGATTACGCGCGCCTATGCCGGCTGGGTCAAACTCCTGAATGACCATCAGCACCTGCTCTATTTCATCGGTCGATGCATCCAGGTCATGGTAGAAAGCCAGGTCATCAGATATGGCCTGGACATCCTTGTCCAGAAGGCCGTCATTGTCAATGGAGCCTATGATGTAGAGCGCAATCTTCATCTGGCGCTCCGTGAGGTCCTGTTCACGCAGCTGCTCATACAGCACATCATAGAATGAACGGGAATCTGCCAGCGGGATATCAGCTACAGCCCCGGTTCCGCCTCTATCAGAGCGGTCATACCAGTCATCATCGTCATCATTCCAGTCATCACGATCGGGGCTTTCATTGAATCCCTCATCTTCAAACTGGTCATTGTCATCAGTGTTGTTTTCATCAGAATCCTTTTCAGGCATATCTGACGGGGTATCATCAAGGGCCGGGTTGTCACTCAGTTCAGTGCGCACATGCTCCTCAAGCTCAAGCGTTGTGAGCGACAGTATCTTGGCTTCCAGCACCTGTTGTGGTGAAAGCGTCTGAATCTGAGTCTGCGTCTGGACCTGAGTCTGTATGTTGCTTAAGCCGGCCATTTAGTCAATCAATAGTGGAAACTGCTGCCTCCTATGAATTCACGTACCAGTGATGTGGGCGGCAGGTTCTGGCTTGGTATGGTCTTGAACAGCTTGAGGAAATCCTTGAGCTGGCAGGCCTTGGCATACTGCGGGCTGTCCTCGGGAACCTCGTCCAGCAGCGGTGCTACCATATCCTTGATAACCGCAATCTCAAAAATCATGGCGGAGTTGAACATGGCATCGGCATTCTCCTGGAAGGGGAATATCCACTTCTCCTCGCCGGCACGTACCGACGGCCAGCGGCTCAGCGTATCCACGGCCGAGTAACTGCGGTACTTGTGGTCGCGGATGATGCGGCGCAGCAGACGGTTGTCAGTGGTAGGAATATAGTTATGCTGGTCTATGCGTATGCTGGTAAGTGCCGATACATATATCAGGAAACTCCTTTCAGCGGGGATATCGGGCATAAGATTGGGGTTGAGGGCATGGATTCCTTCAATGAGCAGCATGTCATTATCACCCAAGGTCATTTCGGGCTCGGTAAACTCACGTACACCGCCTTTCTTGAAATTGAAACGGGGCGGAAGTATGGTCTTGCCGTCAAGCAGGTCCTTGAGCTGCTCGTTGAAGAACGGCAGGTCTATGGCGTAAAGTGACTCAAAGTCATGCTCTCCGTTCTCATCAAGCGGGGTATGGTCACGGTCCAGGAAATAGTCATCAAGTGAAAGCACCTTTGGGGTAAGTCCGTGGGCCAGCAGCTGTACCATGAGACGTTTGCTGAATGTGGTCTTGCCCGATGATGAAGGACCTGACACCATGATAAGCTTTAGTCCTTTACCCTCCTCACGGCGTTTAACTATCTGGTCTGCAATATGCACTATCTTTTGTGACTGGAGTGCTTCTGCTACGTTTATAATCATATTGGTCTCACCTCGTGATACAGCTCCGTTGAGCTTTCCGAGTGTGGAGAATCCCAGAATACGCATCCAGTCATGATGCTCCTTGAATATGCCGAACATCTTGTCCTGGCGTACCAGAGGCTCCAGCTGCTCAGGGTTGTTCTTATCAGGAAGGCGTACCAGAACGCCCCCTGCCATAGGCTCCAGTCCGAATACCTTCAAACATCCGGTATGGGGTGGCAATACGCCGAAGAACCAGTCCGGAAGATCTTCCAGAGTATAGTAGCTGCTGTAGATGGTACCGATGCTTCTGAGCAGGCGGGCATTGTCTTTCCTGCCTGATTCCTCCATAATATCGGCCACCTGGGCGGTGTGCGCCGTATGCTTGACGAACGGGATGCAACGTCCGATTATGCTGCCCATGCGTTCGCTTATAAGTGTGACATCATCATCCGTAAGCTGCCGTCCTATCTCTACGGGGCAGTAAAAACCCTTGGATATGGCGTTTGAAACCCTGATCCTGCCTCCGGGATAGAGTTCAGTTACGGCTTTGTAGAGCACAAAAACAAGACCAAGCAGGCAAGAGCGTGCGCCTGTGCTTGTGGTGGCGTCAAGAAACTCCACATCACAATCCTCATACACCTTAGCCTCCATATCCTTTACAATGCCGTTGGCATACACGCACATGGGGCAACTCCTGAGGGTGATACCCATTGTTGAGAATATCTCTGTAAATGTTACTCCCGGGTTGAAACTTTCAGTTTTTCCGTTATTCTTGCAATAGATTTCCATGTCTTTTCCGGATAATGTTTCAAACTTCAAAAATACTGTTTTTTTTTGGTATAGGATGTGAGCTGACAGCAAAAAATGGACCAGCCAGTTTGGTAAGTAAATTAAAATAATTTGGTTGATTGAAAGTGGGATGTAACAATCTTAGGAAAAATGCGCTATCTTCGCACAAAATTTCTGAGAACAAGTATTTAAAAAATAAAAAGTGAAATGAAAAAACTGAATGTTTTATTGGCCGGAATGGCCGTTGCAGTTCTTGCCTCCTGTGGCAGTGCTGGTACAGGTAGCGTTAAATTGAATGATGTTAAAGACTCTATCTCATACTCTATCGGTATGGGACGTGCTGTCCGTGTATATAAAGAACAGCTTCCTCCTGATATTGTTGATTCAACAACAATTAAGTCTTTTGTAAAGGGCTTCATTGATGCAGCTGCTGATCCTGAGGATAAGGCTAAACTGGCATATGCAATTGGTTTTGAGATGGGTTCTGAAGAAATGAGTCGTGCTTTCATTGGTCTGTCTATGCAGCTTTTTGGTGAAAATGAGACTCTTGACAAAGATAATTATCTGAACGGTATGCGTGACGGTTTACTTGAGAGTTGGAAAGTTATGGATTTTGAAGAGGCTGATGAAACTGCAAACCGTCTATATGAGGCTTTTAGTCTGAAGCAGTATGAAAAATACCGTGAGGAGAACGCTGCATATCTTGCAGAGAAAGAAAAGGAAGAGGATGTTGTCAAGACTCCCAGTGGTCTTCTCTATAAGGTTGTGAAACTTGGTGACGGTGGTCCCAAGCCGACTGAAACCAGTGAGGTTGAAGTTCGTTATCACGGAGAGTTGATTGACGGAACAACTTTCGATGAGTCAAAGACTCCTGTTTCACTTAGTCTTGACGGTGTTATCCCGGGTTGGACTGAGGGTCTGCAACTGATGAGTGTAGGTGACAAGTACAGATTCTTTATTCCTTATAATCTGGCATATGGAGAGCAGGGTTACAGCGGCATCAAACCATATGCAACACTTATCTTTGATGTTGAACTTGTAAACATCAAGAAATAAAAGGAAAATTATACCATTAGAGAGGGGGCAGTTAAGGCTGTTCCCTCTTTTTTGTCATTTTGTAAGCAAAAAATATTCATCATTGTTTTTTTTGTTGCTATATTTGGTGGTAATTATGGACAATATCAAGAATCAACTTACAATATGAATGCAAAAAAGACTGTATCCAGTTCAGAAAGGATGGATTCACTTGACCGTAGAATTCTGGGCATAATATCTCAAAATGCTAGAATACCTTTCCGTGATGTTGCACTTCAGTGTGGTGTGTCACGTGCCGCTATCCATCAGCGTGTACAGCGTATGTTTGATGATGGTATCATAACCGGTTCAGGTTATCATGTGAATCCGCGCAGCATAGGTTACAATACCTGCACATACGTGGGTCTTACTCTTGAGAAGGGTTCCATGTACCGTGAGGTAGTAGCAGCCTTGGATCAGATTCCGGAGGTTGTGGAGAGTCACTTCACTACAGGCCGATACACCATGATGATAAAGTTGTATGCCCGTGACAATTCCCATCTGATGGAGCTCATTAATGGGAATATCCAGGAAATCAAAGGTGTTACTGCTACTGAGACTCTTATCTCTCTTGACGAGAGCATTAAGAAAGAGATTCCTATAACTGAATAATCATGACCAAGGCTGAGCAGCTTGAATCTTTGCTGAAAAGTATGGATTCAGGTACTGATGTGCTGGGTTATAATTCCCCCGTAATAGGTATCAGTGGAAACTTCAGGGATGGAGACTGTACTCTTGCCCAAGGATATTATATGTCCGTACTTGAGGCGGGAGGCACTCCTGTGGTAATACCATCTTATGATGATGAGAAGGCACTTGCGTCACTTCTTGATAATCTTGACGGCATTGTCCTGTCGGGAGGAGCCGATATAGATCCTGATTATCTTGGTGAAAAACCGCTGGATTGCATCTCTGTAAATCCCCGCCGTGATGCTCAGGAGTTGATGCTGGTCCGCCTTGCCGTGGAGCGTCAGATTCCTGTTTTGGGCATTTGCCGTGGAATTCAGATGCTGACAGCCGCTCTTGGCGGTAAACTGTATCAGGATATAAAGACTCAATATGACAGGCCAAGCATTGAGCATAGCCAGACTATTGCACGTGGGTTGCCGTCACATGATGTTAAGATAGATAAAGACTCTTTGCTCTGTTCTCTGATGGGTACAGAGACTCTTGCTGTGAACTCATTCCATCACCAGGCTGTCAAAGAGGTTCCTCAGGGGTTTCGTGTAAGCGCTATCGCTCCAGACGGTATTATTGAAGGGATGGAATCAACATCATTCAGACCGATATTGGGTGTACAGTGGCATCCGGAATGTTTCATTCTGGAAGGTAACCGTACCATGATACCCATTTTCAATTGGCTTACTGAGCAGGCAATTCTGTTTAAACGTGCCAAGGAACTGCATAGTAAGACCATTATATTGGACAGCCACTGTGACAGTCCTATGTTTTTTGATAAAGGGGCTCATTTCTATCAGAAGAATCCCGGCGTGGAGGTGGAGTATGAATATGTGGGTGAACCTTCTCCCGACGGCAGCACCACATTCAGATACAATCCGCTGGTGGATCTGCACAAGATGACTGCAGGGTGTCTGGATGCCAGCTTTATGGTGGCATATCTGCACCAGTATGAGCGTGATGCTGAGTCTCTGAAAGCGGCTGTAGCCAAGGCTGACCGTCTGCTCAATCTTATAGATGAACGTATCGGTGAGTGCAGTGGATATGCAGCCATTGCTACTATGCCTCAGGAACTGTGGCTGAATAAGTTCAAGGGTAAAAAAAGTGTTGTAAAAGGTATAGAGAACGGTTATGCAGTAGGCCTTGACATTGATAATGTGGATAGGTTCCGCAACCGTGGGGTGGCATACATGACATTGTGCCATAACGGTGATAATGATATATGTGATTCACATAAGGGAAATCATGAGCATAACGGTCTTTCTGATTTCGGAAAGGAGGTGGTATCCCGCATGAACAAGGTGGGTATGATGGTTGATCTGTCACATGCGTCAGAAAAGAGTTTCTGGGATGCATTGGAGTGCAGTTCCAAGCCTATTATATGTTCGCATTCATCAAGCCGTGCCTTATGTGACCATACCCGGAATCTCACTGATGAACAGATGTGTGCTCTTGCCTCAAGCGGTGGCGTAGCACAGGTGTGCCTGTACAGTGGGTTCCTGAAAAAAGGTGGAAATGCCACAATTAATGATGCTGTACGTCATATCATGCACATGATAGATGTGATGGGCATTGATCATGTGGGTATTGGTTCTGATTTTGACGGAGGTGGCGGACTTCCCGGCCTTGAAGATGCCTCGTGGTTTGTAAGGCTTACAGAGCGGCTTATGGCAGAGGGTTTGAGTGATGATGATCTGTCACTCATTTGGGGGTGCAACTTCCTGAGAGTCTGGAGTGTTATTATCGGCAACTGAATCAGTTCTTTCAGGGTTTTTCTTAGCTTTGGCTTTTTCCTTTAACTGTGCTCTAAGGGCACGGTACTTTTCTTTGTTCTTTTGGCGGCGCTCCTTACGTTCCTGGCGTTTGCGTTCTTTCTTTTTCTTTTCAGATGCTATGCGGCTTGCTTTCTTTTCAAGCCTTTCTACATTTTTCTTGTGGATATCAACTACTTTTTTCTTGCTCTGGGACTTAATCAGTTCAACTGGTTTCTGGTCAATGATTGGAGTTTCATTGACGTCCCATAGATCAGTTTCATGAGTCCAGTCTTGTTTAAGTGTCAGGCCTCTAGTTATGTACCATACACTTTCTGGCTGACGTTTTTCTTCATAGTCACCAGTGTCCCACATCCCGTTTCCGTTTACGTCATCAAACATTGAAACGAAATATTTGGAAGGTTTGAGCAGGAAGAAATCTACGCTCCCGTTATCTAGAATTCCGGTATCGACTATATTTCCCTTGTTGTCAAGCAGTCTGACTGTATAACCGGGTTTGGGGTTAAGTACGTTTACGGTAAGAGTACTGAACTGCTCTAAAGGACTGAATTTGATAATTGATTCAATATTGTCATTGTACAGACCGTATAGTCCTTGTATGCTTGCGGAATCTATGTTTATTTTGAAAGTATTTTGTGGCTTCCATTCTCCGTAGATGTAGTATTTGAGAATATTTATTGAATCCTGTTCTATATCGTAGGGAATGGATTCCCATAGGGTGTCAACTTTCTGATACAGATGGATGGCATTATCAGACAGAAATGTAACAGGTTCCTTAAATACCAGTGTAACTTCTTTTTCCTTTACTCTGAGTGAATTGCCCGATGTCAGACTGTAATCTAGGTGTTTTATTTTGGGCGTTAAAAGTTTTACTATACCTAAAGAATCTCCATTGCGTTCCAGACGGCGTATTTTCCTGTCAAGTTCCTTCTTTTCTTCCTGGGCTTTTTGCGCAGCATCCCTGAGTATGCGTTCACGGCTTCTTTTGGGTATCAGATTAATGGTATCTGTAGTTGGTGACAAAACTCCACTGGTATCAGTGGCAAGGTATGTAACACCAATGGTTAATGTATCCTTGTAATAGACCAAAGTATCTTTCATCCAGAAAGTGAGCGTATCAAATCTTGCACTGTGCTGAACTATGTATGCATCTGTTTCATCAAAATTCACACCTTTGATGTGAGGCATGGAATCAAGTGGCAGGGCAAACCTCAGTGTAAATTTCTCATGTGTGGCACGTTCTGCTGCCGTCATGTACTGTATTATAGGCTTTGGAGTAAATGCAAGCAGGGAAATGTCATCCGGAAGATATTTGGTGTAAGGAACGTTGACTGTAGTGTCAACCTTACCTTCAGGTGTAAACAGGGTGTCCACGCGATACCTTAATTCTGATGAAGGTACTATGAGGGAGTCCAACCAGGCTATCTTTTCATTACGCTGTGAGTAGCTGAATGTCTGGTCCATGTCCATCACTGCATATATACGGTAGGTGCCTGGTGCTATGCCGCGAATAGTGAAATGACCGTATGCGTCAGTACGTGATACTCTTTCAAAAGTTTTAGTCATGAAAGCGGAATCAGAGAGGTCACTGTGTAACCCTACTGTCATTCCTTTTATTGGTTCCAGATTTTCTGCATTGAGCACATAACCAGATACTTCGAGCGAATCAATTACATCGCCGGTGCTGAAACGGAAACAATAATTACCTAAAGGATTACCCTCGTTATTATCTTTGATTCCGTCTGCAAAATCAATGGAATAGGTTGTGTTGGCTTTTAATGAATCAAAGAATTCAACCTGTATTTTCTTGCCTGTAACCTTAATCTCAGGCTGTTGGATCTGAGGAGGGGATATTACAACGTTTTCATTGGCATTTTCAAGTTTGATAAATTCATTGAAGTCAATGGAAACTTTTTTTGTTTTAACACCGGTGGCACCGTTCTCGGGATGACTGTTTGTAATGCTGGGCGGGTTTTCATCATACGGTCCACCATCAGGATTTCCAATAGCCGCACAACCCGACACTGCGGCAATGGCAGTCATAGCCAGTGCCGCAGTGCAGATTATAACGGTTATGTCGCGATTGCGATTCAACTCAGTCTGTAATCTTCTTGAATATTATGCAGGAGTTATGTCCTCCAAAACCGAATGTGTTTGACAGCGCAGCGCGAACCTCTCTTTTCTGGGCTTTGTTGAAAGTGAAGTTAAGCTTGTAATCTATTTGCTCATCTTCATCACCTTCAGCATGGTTAATGGTAGGCGGGATGATGTTGTTCTTTACTGCAAGCACAGTAGCGATAGCCTCAATACCGCCTGCACCACCAAGCAGATGGCCTGTCATGGATTTGGTTGAACTCAAATTCATTTCATAGGCATGGTCACCGAATACGGCCTTAATGGCTTTACATTCAGCGATGTCACCAAGCGGGGTGGATGTGCCGTGCATGTTGATATAGTCAATATCTGCAGGTTGCAGTCCGGCATCATCAAGAGCCTCCTGCATGACACGTATTGCACCAAGTCCTTCAGGATCAGGTGCCGTCATGTGATATGCATCGGCTGTAGCTCCCCATCCGGCGACTTCGGCGTAAATCTTTGCGCCGCGTGCCTTGGCATGTTCATACTCTTCAAGAATGAGAACACCGCCTCCTTCACCAAGCACGAATCCGTCACGGCTTGCGCTCATGGGACGTGATGCGGTCTCAGGTGATTCATTGCGTGTGGACAGAGCGTGCATAACCCCGAATCCTATTATTCCGCATTTGCCAAGTGCAGCTTCAGCTCCGCCGGTAACTATTACGTTGGCTTTACCCAAACGTATCAGGTTGATTGCGTCAATGATAGAATGTGTACTTGATGCACATGCTGATGATGTTGCATAGTTGGGTCCTTTGAGCTTGTATTTGATTGAAATCAAACCGGCTGCAATGGATCCGAGGATGCGTGGAACAAAGAAGGGGGTAACTTTAAGGTCCTGCCCTGATCCCATCTGCTCATTGAGGGTATCCATGCCCTCCTGAAAAGAGTCAACACCTCCCATACCGAAACCAAGAATCACTCCAATCCGGTTCAGATCCTCTTTTTCAAAATCCAATCCGGAATCTTCAATGGCTTGAGTTGCTGAGGCAATGGCAAAATGACTGTATTTGTCATACTTGCGTAACTCCTTGCGGTCAATGTATTGCGCCGCGTCAAAGTTCTTTACCTCACACCCGAACTTGACCTTGGTAGGTATAGCGTTAATATCAAAGTTAGTAATAGGACCAGCACCGCTCACTCCTGCCAAGGCATTCTCCCAGAATTCAGGGACAGTGTTGCCTATAGGATTGACGGTACCAAGTCCGGTTACAACTACTCTTTTCAGATTCATATTATCAAGCTGTTACAACTTATTTTGTAGCTGCCTGGCTGATGAGCTCGATAGCCTCACCTACGGTTGTGATCTTCTCAGCCTGATCATCGGGAATTGAGATGCCGAACTCCTTCTCGAACTCCATGATGAGTTCAACGGTATCCAGTGAATCTGCACCCAGATCAGCTGCGAAACTTGCCTCCGGAGTAACCTCTGATGCCTCAACACCAAGTTTGTCAACGATGATAGCCTGAACTCTCTCTGCAATCTGTGAATCTGCCATAATTGTAAATTTTAAGTATTTAAAATGAATTTGGATGCAAAGAAACCCATTTTCAGCAAGTGCCGCAAATATTGAAAAGCCAAAACGATTGTGCTATGCACAAACCCCCCAAATGTGTGTAATGCTTATTTGGCTGTAAAGGTTGTCTATTCAGAAAATTACCGCTATTTTTGCATCGCTAAGAGAAGTTACTGTTGATATGACATTCAGCCAGGAAAGTTTTGAGGTTTTTGAGCGTGCTATTTTGGATTATCACAAAACTGATAATATAGACGCTCCCATTGTTAATCCGTACCGGGAGAAGAGCATAGAATTCTATCTTTATCTTAAGAACTGGATTGATACAGTGCAGTGGCATCTGGAAGATATCATACGCGATCCGCAAATAGATCCTGTTAAGGCTTTGGGAATAAAACGCCGCATTGACCGTTCCAATCAGGAGCGTACTGATCTGGTTGAACTCATTGACAGTTATTTTCTGGATGAATTCAGGTCTGTTAAACCTTTACCGAACGCAACCATAAATACGGAGAGTCCTGCGTGGGCTGTTGACCGTCTCTCCATTTTGGCCCTTAAGATATTCCACATGAAAATAGAGGCAGAGCGTAAGGATACTCCGGCAGATCAGCAGAAACGTTGCCAAGATAAGTTGTCAGTTCTTTTGGAACAGAAAAAAGATCTTTCTACAGCTATAGACATGCTGCTTGACGATATGGCAGCGGGACGTAAGTTCATGAAAGTCTATAAGCAGATGAAAATGTACAACGATCCCACTCTTAATCCCGTTCTTTACGGCCAGAATGGCTCAAAATAAAACCCCTAAATACAGAAATGTACTTCTTATCCGCTTCTCTGCAATAGGAGACGTGGCTATGACCGTCCCGGTAATCCAATCACTTGCCGAGGCCTATCCTGATGTGCATTTCACGATGCTTTCTGTTGGTCGGTTTGCTCCCTTTTTCAGCCAGATGCCTGGCAACGTGAGTTTTTGGGGCGTGGACCTCAAGAAAGATTATCATGGATTCGGGGCCATGTTCAAACTGTTCCGCCAGCTACGCAAGAAACATTTTGATGCTGTAGCTGATTTGCATGGAGTTTTGCGTACTACCGCCCTTTCCATATTCTACAGGCTGTCTTTCACCAAGGTAAAACGTATAGATAAAGACCGTCGTTCACGCAAGCGCATTACCCGCCAGTGTAATAAGGATCTTACCCCAAGGCTGACGTCATTTGACCGTTACCGTATCGTTCTGGAGAAACTTGGCTTCAGGTTTGAGGTCAGATTCCGTTCCATATTCGGAGAGGGTAAGGGAAACCTTTCGTCTATCAGCCATATTATTGGAACAAAGGATTGTCCGTGGATAGGTGTTGCACCGTTTGCCGCCCATAAAGGCAAGATTTATCCGCTCTATCTTATGGAGGAGGTGGTTGCACAGCTTGACTCTGCAGGTGTGTGTCGTCAGTTTGTCTTTGCATACGGCAGGGAGATTGCTCAGGTACAGGCTTGGGCTGATAAGTACCGTTCTGTTGAGATAATAGACAACGGTTTGGGCATGGCTGGTGAACTTATTCTTATGAGTCACATGGAGGTTATGTTGGCTATGGATTCTTCAAATATGCATCTGGCTTCACTTACGGGTACGCCGGTGGTTTCAATTTGGGGTGCTACGCATCCTGCTGCCGGGTTTATGGGTTGGGGGCAGAATCCTGATGACTGCATCCAGATAGACCTTCCTTGCCGCCCGTGCTCCATCTACGGAAAAAAAGAGTGCATGTACGGTGATTACCGCTGCCTCACCGGTATCGATCCTGATACCGTTTTCACTAAAGTCAAGAAATATCTTTAGTTCGCTATTTTAGGGAACTTTTTGGGGTATCAGTATCTGAAACTACGCAGAACTATCAGTTTGGGGAGACAACGCTCCGAGGCTACTACGTACCCCTCCGGACCCTAAACGTCGAACGCCTCCTTTTTAATCCCCTTCGGGGCTTAACAGTCGTTATACGAAGCGCCGTTCTTAACGGGATCCTCCAGGGCACTCCGCTCACGCCTCTCCACGATGCTCCCCAAACCGATAGTCCTGCTACTGCAAATAGCAGAATCAGGTACCGATACCCCAAAAAGTTCTGTGCATTTAGAATCTTTATTACAGAAGGAATCTTCTTTTCAGAATCTAAATGTAACAAGAAAACTCCGGTCCCATATTGAAGAGGAGGTCTACGGCGCTGAGGTTGGGAAGGAAGCCGTGTTTTTGTTTGAAGACCTGCCAGTATGTTTTGGGATTATTCGGTTCTCCTTTCCCTGGTTCTATCAAATCCCGTAAATCTATAATACCTTGATTCCCTGATTCCGTATTTCCGTAAGATCCGGTCATCCGTAAATTCTTCTTTATCCCAGCAAGCTCCATTATACGCAGGGTAAGTTCCGTGTTGAAGTCAATCAGGAAGTCATACTTTTTTTCGTAGAACGTACGGAAATCATCCTGATAGTACATAAAGAACGGGCTGTTCATGTAGGCCGATTCCAACGCGTTCCAGTGCTGGCGGCGCCAATCGCCGTGGTCACTTATGCGGACGTCTTTCATGAGTTGCTTGGGAGTATCGGCCTTTACTATGGGGATGGTCAGGGTCTGGACTCCGCTTGCTGTAGCTATTCTGCACCGGTTGCGGTAAGTCTGTTTGCAGTAGTTGTCATATTGCTCTATAAGCACATCACCGCCACTGTTGATGGCGGTGAAGAAACTTACGGGTGGCAGATATGCCGAGCAGAGCAGGAGTGTATCCATCAATTGTAGTTCTTGACGGCGCGGAACATACGGTTCCAGCGGATCTTACCTTTCTGCCCCCACTTCTTATCCTGATTGAGCGATAGCCAGATGAATACGGGACGGCCTACGATATGGTCTTCGGGTACGAATCCCCAGTACCTGGAGTCAAGGCTGTTGTGACGGTTATCACCCATCATCCAGTAGTAGTCCATCTTGAAGGTGTAGCTGCGGGCAACCTCTCCGTTTATGAGTATGGTGCCATCCTGCTTCACCTTGAGGTCATTACCCTCATACACCCTGATTACACGCTCGTAAACGGGCAGATTCTCAATATCAAGATCTATTGTTGCACCCTTAGCCGGAATCCATATGGGACCGTAGTTGTCCTTGGCCCAATGGGTATTCATGTTAAAGGGATATAACCAATCCGAACTTCTGAGGTTCTTGCTTGGAATGATAGTGTCAGATATACCTTCCTGACTCTTTAAGATATCTAGAGCCTTTGCTGTCAGTGGAATCTCAACTACTCCTTTATGATTCTTGAATTGCTTCAAACCGTCAGAGCTGAGGTCCATTTTCTCTCTGAGTGACTCAGGAATGGGTCTGAGCAGTCTGACTACATAGTTGAACTGTGCTGCGTCAGGCTGTTTCTGGGCAACCCCGTCAGTGTAAATGACACCATCTTTGATTTCAAGAGTCTGTCCCGGCAGTCCTACACAACGTTTTACGTAATTTTCCCTGCGGTCAACAGGTCTGCTTATCTTCTTTCCGTAGATATGCTCATTCCGTTTAATGAGATTGTACCCCACATTGTAGTACAAATCATATACATGGCGCTGTTCCAATGCGGAAAGGGTGTCCAGGTCAACCCTGTAGTTGGCTTCCTCACATCTGACCTTGCCGTCGTGGTATATTTGTGCGTAGTAGTCAATCACTTCCGGATTGCTTACTATGGTGTCACCAGCAGGGAAGTTGAATACAACAATCTCATTCTGCTTTATCTTGCCAAAACCTTTGGCGCGCTCATACGGCCACTGCGGCTTGTCAAAATAACTCTTGCCGCCTCCTGGAAATGTGTTCTGCGTGAGCGGCATGGTGAGCGGGGTCATGGGCTTGCGTGGACCATAGGCCACCTTGCTTACATAGAGATGGTCACCGATGAGCAGTGATTTTTCAAGGGATGAAGTGGGAATGGCGTAGTTCTGGAACAGGTAAAGATTCACAAAATAGACAGCAACCAATGCAAATACGATAGCGTCAACCCAACCCATTATCTGATAGAGGGTCTTGTTCTTGAGGCTCTTCCACCAGTCCCATCTGATTATGCGGGTAGTGCATGCGTCAATCAGGAACGGTATGACTATTATACCTATCCAACTCTTTACCCAAATTAGGAAAAGAATGTATAGGACCAGGTATATGGCTGCCTTGATCCACTGTTTCTTTGTTATCTCCTTAAACTGTTTCATCTACGCTGCAAATGATTATGAGAGTGAATTCATGAGATCGTCCATGCAGAGGAATCCTTTCTTATCGGCTGTATATTCTGCAGCCAGCACTGCACCGAGAGCCAGTCCGCTGCGGTCCTTTGCAAAATGGATTATCTTAATGAAGTCAGCATTTGAATCATAGGTAATCTCATGTATTCCGGCTATCTCACCCTCGCGTATGGAATCTACGCGGATATCAGAGGGCGCATAGTCTGTTGTGCCGGTCACAGTGCCGTCAGCATTGAGTACGGTACCCTTGCTCCAGCCGGTCTTACGGTCCAGCTGTGATATTATTCCCTCTGCCAATGTGATGGCTGTGCCGCTGGGCGCATCAAGTTTGTGGATATGATGCGTCTCAGACATGCGTACCTCATACATGGGATAGCTGTTCATAAGCTTGGCAAGATATGTGTTTACCTTGGAGAACAGAGCTACTCCAATGCTGAAGTTGCTTGACCAGAACAAGGTATTGGCGCCGTCCTTGCAGAGATCCTTCATCTCATCACGATGCTCCTCCATCCAACCTGTACTGCCGCTCACTACCTTTACGCCAGCCTTGAAACATTTCTGAATGTTGCTGTAGGCCTGCGTGGGAGCGGTGAACTCAATAGCCACATCTGCATTTCTGAACTCCGGACTGTCAAAGTCATTGAGGTTGTCAATGTCAATCTTACAAACAACCTCGTGGCCGCGTGACAGAGCTATCTTCTCTATCTCGTGGCCCATCTTACCGTATCCTATAAGTGCTATCTTCATGTTAGGGTATTTGTTTATCAGAACATGCTCTGTGTGTTCTCCTGTACGTGCTGGAGTATGCTGCTGAACTTATTGTCAAGCTTTGTTGCAGAAAGAGTTTTCCAGACCTCATATTGTGAGTCGTTGAGAGCCTTCTTATAGCGCTTCTCAAATTTGGCTATGATCTGGTCATATGTCTTTTTTGCCGCTGCAGTATCAAACTGAACGTTTGTGGGAGTCTGTGCACCCATCATGTTCATGTTACCACGTCCGCGGAAACCTCCGTTCTGCATCATCTCAAACTCTCTGACTGCCATTTGGAGGTTACGGCAAATCTCCTCAAACTCCTGAGCATAGAGTTTTACCATTTTGTCAAGCTGCTTCTCGGTAAGGTCAAGACGGCCTGCCACGTCAACTATACGTGCGTTGGCGATAGAGTCTGATTCCAGTTCATAGAATGGTTTCTGCATTCCTCCCATGGGACCGCCCATAGGCATACGACCACCCATTGGACGTCCGCCCATGGGCTGTGCTGATGCAATTACTGCCACAAGGCAAGCTGCAATTGTAAAAAGTAATTTCTTCATTGTTTTGTGTTAAAAATATTTGGTAGTAAAAGCTTTATAGCAAAGATACTCTTTCCAGTTATGCGCCGGAAAGAGTATCTCTAAAATAATATGTCTAATTAAGATTAGAGCTTCGGTCCAGCTGCAACGAGAGCCTTACCAGCCTCATTACCCTCATACTTCTTGAAGTTCTTGATGAAGCGGCCGGCCAGATCCTTTGCCTTCTCCTCCCACTCTGAAGCCTTAGCGTAAGTGTCGCGAGGATCAAGGATTGCAGGATTTACGTTAGGCAGAGCTGTGGGAACCTCAAAGTCAAAGTACGGGATCTTCTTGGTCTCAGCCTTCAGGATGCTGCCATCCAGGATAGCGTCGATGATACCACGTGTATCAGGAATTGAGAT
>DBYQ01000025.1:17165-17374 GCA_002310015.1 Bacteroidales bacterium UBA1182 | reverse complement strand
GCGCCCTCACGTCCCTGGCAGGCTACTATGGCACGCTTGGGGAATGGCGCGGGATCAGCGTTGATGAGGCTTGAGATAGCTTTGTAGAGTGGGGAATCCTTCTCTTTATACATAGCCTCATACGCTTTGCTTATATCAAACATCGAACGGTATAAAACACGTCCGAAATCTTCAAGGTCTTCAGGCAACTGTTTGGAAATACGTGCCAG
>DBYQ01000025.1:0-17160 GCA_002310015.1 Bacteroidales bacterium UBA1182 | reverse complement strand
ACCTCACGTTCACGTGAACTGGCGCTCACCGGTACATCGTTCTCTCTCTTGAACTCGCCAATGGCATTTACTACCTCCATTCTCTGCTGGAAAAGGCGGCAGATGTCATCATCAATCGAGTCAATCTGTTTTCTNNTTTTCTGTAATCTGTAAGGTCCATATATTTATTGTTTTTCAAATTTTTCCACGTTTCCGCCCAAGACGTTGAACTCATCAAAGAATGCCGGATAAGACTTGGATGTACACTCTGCATCTTTAATAATTATCCTTACATTTTTGACTGATGCCAGGATTGCGGCAGCCATAGCCATACGGTGGTCACCTGACGGGTCATATGTAAAACTTCTGGCCGGTCCTCCGGTAACGGTAAGGGTGTTGTCAGATGCGTATGCACAAATACCGGCTCCGGAGAGCAGTTCCAGAATGGACTGTACCCGGTCACTCTCCTTGATACGCAGTCTCCTGATATTGTCAAACACGGTGGTTCCTTGTGCTGTGGCGGCAGCTACAGCCATTACAGGTACAAGGTCAGGAATGTCGGCACAATCAATCTGTGCAGCCGTAAGCTTTGACGGGCGGGCCGTTATGCTGTTTGTTGCAGTAGAGATGTCGGCACCCATCTGGCGCAACACATCTGCTATTCGGCGGTCACCCTGCGCAGAGTGCTCGTAGTCAAGTCCGGTGCAGGTAATCTGTTTTGCACCTGCTGTGCCTGCTGTGAGCCAGAATGCAGCGGCTGACCAGTCACCCTCAACAGCTACCGGTCCGTCAGGTGTGGCGTACTTCTGTCCGCCGGGTATAAAGTAACCCTTATCCGGTAGCCTGGACCTCAATTCCGAACTGTTTCAGCGCGTTCAGGGTAAGTCCAATATATGATGCACTCTCCTGCTTTCCGGTTATGGTTATGGTGCTCTCCTTACCTGTGATAGGGAGAGCCATAAGAAGTCCAGAAATGAACTGTGATGAGACACCGCCGTCAATGGTGTATGTTCCTGCCGGCAGAGTTCCTTGGCAGGTAAGCGGCATATGGCCGTTCCCTGACATGTGTATGCCGTGGGCTGTCATCTCCTCATAGAGAGGTGAAAGCGGGCGTTCCGGCAGGCGGCCATGTCCTGTGAATACAGCATCGGCACCGAGTGCAGCAGCTACAGGCAGCAGGAACCTGAGTGTGGAACCGCTCTCTCCGCAGTCCAACAGAGCCTCCTTTTTTATATCACCTACAGGATTCACGTTGAATCTGCCGTCTGCATAGAGAATGTTTGCGCCAAGAGCGTTCAGACATGCGGCTGTGGCTTCCATATCGCGGTTTATGCCACGGCAGATGATTGTACAGGGCTTATCGGCCAGGGCAGCACATATCAGCATGCGGTGTGCCACTGATTTTGACGGCGGCACCTGTACGTTTCCGGACGGTGTTCCTGATACCTCGAGTGTCATAATCCTGCTTTTTTCATAAGTTCAAGTACCTGCGTGGCAGGCATCTTTTCAAGTGTACATGCACCTATTGATTTGGGCAGCACCAGTGTGATATCGGCTCCGGCGCGTTTCTTGTCTGACAGGATCACGCTGTAGAGTTGATCGGCGGAGTAGGGACACTCAGTCTCAAATCCGTAGTCCCTGACAACTTTAGTGATTACATCAGTATAATCCGTGAATCCGTAAACCCTTGCCACTTTTGCGGCAACAATCATGCCGCGTGCCACAGCACTGCCGTGGGTGATGGTGAATCCGCTCAGCTTTTCAATGGCGTGACCGAATGTATGTCCAAAATTAAGCAGTCCGCGCATGCCTTTGTCAAACTCATCGGCCTCAACGACATCACGTTTTATCTCTATGCAGCGGGCTATCACGCTTTTAAGGTCAAATGAGCCTGTTTTGGCAACCGTATCAAACAGTTTGCGGTCCAGAATGATGCCGTACTTGATAACCTCGGCAAATCCGTCACGCATCACCTGTGGATCAAGCGTGGAGAGCGTATCTGTATCCAGATAGACAAGAGCGGGCTGATGGAATGCTCCAATCAGATTCTTGCCTGCGCTGATGTCAACTGCGGTCTTTCCTCCTACCGATGAATCAACGGCAGCCAGCAGGGTGGTGGGCACCTGGATGTACGGGATGCCACGCAGATAGATTGCGGCTGCAAATCCCGCCATATCGCCTATCACTCCACCTCCCAACGCAATTACCATATCGGTACGGGTTATCTGGGCATCAACCATACGGCTGATGAATGAGGTTACATTATCCAGAGTCTTGCTTTGTTCACCGTTGGGAATCACATGGCTTACGGTGGTGAATCCGGCCTTGTCAAGAGATTCTGTTACAGTCTTGCCGTAGAGCGGGAATACCTTGTCATCGCTCAGAACAGCAATGGAACAGGGCTTGAAACGCTCTTTAAGAGCCTGGCCTATGTCACTCAGGCTGCCTTTGTTGAGCAGTATATCATACGTGCCGGAGGCTTTGACTGTGATTCGGGTAGTGGTAGCCATATCTATTTTTCTGAAAGTTCTTTAGCAATGCGGCCGTCACGCAGCAGTGCGCACAATGTCCGGGCATCATCATGCTCCATGGCATCGGCGTACTGCGTGAGGTTGTCTATCAAGGTATGTATCTCGCGTAGCAGGTTGTCCTTGTTCTCAAGGAACAGCTCTGTCCACATATTCTCGTTGAGCCAGGCCACACGTGTCAGGTCACGGAAACTGCCTGCGCTGTAACCCTTGTGCTGTTGTGCTGACGGACTCTTGATGTAGGCGTTTGATACCACATGCGCCAGCTGTGAGGTGAATGCTATCATGCTGTCATGCTGCTCTGGTGTGGTAAATACCACGCGCTTGAGCTGCATGGGCTCCAGAAGTTTCTTGATATGATCCAGCAATTGGATATCATCATGAGTAGGCGGGATGATAATCATCGATGCGTTCTGGAACATGGTGGAACGGGAGTTCTTGTAGCCTGAAAGATGTGTTCCGGCCATGGGGTGTCCGCCGGCGTATGTGAATCCGTACTTGGCGGCGGCTTTCATTCCGCACTCCACTATCTTGCGCTTGGTGCCGCAGTCATCAATCACCACAGTGTTTTGGGCTATCTCAGGAGCATGCTGCTCAATCCATTTGCAAGCGGCATCAGGGGTGACTGCAATGTGAATCAGGTCACATTCCTTAATGTTCTTGCTGTCAAGTACTGCGTCAAGGGTACCTTCTATTTCAGCAAACGTGCTCACTGACTCATTCAGGTCAAAGCCATAGACCGTCCAGCCGGCCTCCTTGTAGGTCTTAGCCAGCGAACCTCCTATCAATCCTAATCCTACTACTCCTACAATCATTTTTCAATTAAAAAGTTCGTTTTTGATTTTTGTCGCGATTCCCAATTTTCAATTTTCAATTCTCAATTTTCAATTTTCAATTAATCATACGATCTCTTTAAGGGCTTTTACCTTCTTTGCCACTTCATCAAACTGTGCCGGAGTGAGTGACTGAGCACCGTCACACAGGGCGTGCTCCGGGTCATTGTGTACCTCTATGATAAGACCGTCTGCACCGGCTGCAACAGCTGCCAGACTCATGGACGGCACCAGGCGTGACTTGCCTGTAGCGTGACTGGGGTCAACAATTATGGGCAGGTGTGAAAGCTCCTTGACAACAGGTATGGCAGAGAGGTCAAGCACGTTGCGGGTGTATGTATCGTAACTACGGATGCCGCGCTCGCACAGTATGATGTTCTCGTTACCGCCGGCCATGATGTACTCGGCGCTCATGAGCCACTCCTTGATGGTGCTTGAAAGACCGCGCTTGAGCAGTATGGGTTTGCGGGTACGGCCCAGAGTTTTAAGCAGTTCAAAGTTCTGCATGTTACGCGCACCCACCTGAATAAGGTCAACATCCTCAAACAGATCCAGATGTTTCTCACTCATTATTTCAGTTACTATGGGGAGTCCTGTGGCTTTACGTGCCTTGCGCAGCAGCTCCAGTCCGTCAGCTCCCATGCCTTGGAAATCATACGGAGAGGTACGGGGTTTGAAAGCGCCGCCGCGCAGCAGTGTGGCGCCCGATGCCTTCACGGCCTTGGCTATATCGGTTATCTGTGATTCTGATTCCACAGAACATGGACCTGCTATCATTGCAAAGTTGCCGCCGCCTATCTTGACCTTGTTCTCACCTTCACCAATCTCAACTATTGTATCGGCCGGGTGGAAACGGCGGTTGGCGCATTTGAAAGGTTCGCTTATGCGGGTTACGCTTTCAATGATGTCAAGACCGCTCAGCAGGTCGGGGTCAATGCGGCTGGTATCGCCAATCAGACCTATAACCGTCTGGAACTGACCTTCTGATATGTGTACATCTACTCCCTGGCCTTTGATCCAGTTGATGAGGTTTTTCTTTTGAGTCTCTGAGACTCCTGCTTTCAGTACTGCTATCATATGTTTTTGCTTTTATTACCGTCAGTTTTGTATATCAAAAAAAGAACCCGAATCATCGATCCGGGCTCTCTGTTATTTCTTGTTTGTACGCATACAACAAATTACCCGGCAAACTGTCTGGTAAACCAAAAGTAAAAGTAATATGCGTTAATTGCTTTCATTCTGAGCGCAAAGGTATGTAACATTTCAAGTCGTTGTTACACCAAATCCTTTTTTTAACATTTTTCGGCATTACCTATGTCTATAATGAGGAAATGAACCTTAAAACAGGAAAGACAACATAAGTCTCACCTTTTACATGTTGACTTGTAAAAGATAAGATGAAACAAAAATGTCACGGATATGATCCGCTCTGTTCTTTGCTTAAATCAGTTGCTGTCAGAAATGTCGTGAAAAAGTACGAATGCAACGACTGCTGTAACAGCCAGGACTATTGTAACCATTATTGAAAAATTTTCGCAAAGGTACAAAAAAATGAAATCTATGCAATAGCTTGAATTTTTTGTGTTATTTGCTCAGTCCATCGGATAGACTACTCCCCATTTCCGGCGCAGGGAATCCATTATTTTCATTATCTCAAGAGTCTCCTGATGCGGCATATATGGTGATTCAAGCCATCCTTTGGCCAAGGCATCCTTACATGCCAGAACCTGATATTCATAGCCTGTTATCTGGCCCGCCGGCTTGTCAAATACAGCAACCGGCTTGTAGTCATTATATACGGTTATCCTCTGAGGGCAGTTTATGTTATCTACTATAAGGTATCCTTCTGTGCCGCATATCTGCCCTAAGCGTCCGCACAGACAGAGGGTGCTGGACTGGATGTTTGCAATCCGGCCGTCAGAGTATGACCAGCTTATGGAGTTATGCATATCCATTCCTGTGCTGCTTTTGATGCAGTTTGATGTTTCGTTGATTATATCGGCCCCAAAATACATGCGGCAGAAATTGATGCTGTAAACCCCGAGGTCGAGAAGAGCTCCACCGCACAGGTCAGGTCTGAGTATTCGCTCCTTGAATTCCATCATGTAGCAGAGGCTGGCGTTGAGCAGACGGGGCTTTCCTATGGCGCCGCTGTCAAGCAGTTCCTTTACTTTCATGGAGAGCGGCATATATCGGGTCCAGATGGCCTCAGTTATGAAAATGCCTTTCTTGTGGGCCAGGTCTAAAAGGGCATCGGCCTCACGTGCATTGGCGGTGAATGCTTTCTCACAGAGTACGGGCTTGCCGGCGTTGATGGCCAGGCTGGCGTGCTCAAAGTGATGTGAGTGGGGGGTGGCTATATATACCAGGTCAATGTCCGGGTCTTCAACAAGTTCCTTGTAAGAGCCGTATGCTTTTGAAAAACCCCAGTGGCGTGCAAACTCCTGTGCCCGGTTGAGGTCACGTGCTGCAATTGCATACTTCATTGTGCTGTCCAGACCGGTCAGTGTCTCTGCCATCTTATCGGCAATCCAGCCTGCTCCTATGATTCCTATTTTCATACTTGTAAGGTTATGGTTAGTTTTGGTTTAGCAAACTTACATAAAAATCGGCAGATTATATGTAAATTTGCAGTAAACGATTTAAGATAATGGCACAGACTACTACAGACGACAAGAAGATTATTTTCTCGATGGTGGGCGTGAGCAAGGCCTTCCAGAACAACAAACAGGTACTCAAGGATATATACCTCAGTTTCTTTTACGGAGCCAAGATAGGTATCATCGGTCTTAACGGTTCCGGTAAATCAACGCTGCTCAAGATAATTGCAGGTATTGAAAAGAGCTATCAGGGACAGGTGGTGTTCAGCCCGGGTTACAGCGTGGGCTATCTGCCTCAGGAGCCGGAACTGGACCCCAACAAGACGGTCAAGGAGATTGTGATGGAGGGCGTGCAGCAGATATATGACGTGCTCAAGGAGTATGATGAGGTGAACCACAAGTTTGAGTTACCTGAATATTATGAGGATCAGGACAAGATGGATGCGCTCATGGCACGTCAGGCTGAACTTCAGGATATGATTGATGCTACCGATGCCTGGAACATCGATAACCGTCTGGAGCAGGCGATGGATGCTCTGCGCTGTCCGCCTGAGGACCAGAAGGCTGGCGTGCTGTCAGGTGGTGAGCGCCGCCGTGTGGCTCTGTGCCGACTGCTCTTGCAACAGCCTGATATCCTGTTGCTTGACGAGCCTACCAACCATCTGGATGCTGAGAGTATTCAGTGGCTGGAGCAGCATTTGAACCAGTATGCGGGTACGGTTATTGCCGTTACTCATGACCGATATTTCCTTGATAATGTGGCTGGTTGGATTCTTGAGCTGGACCGCGGTGAGGGTATTCCATGGAAGGGTAACTACTCCGGATGGCTGGAGCAGAAATCACAGCGCCTGGCTCAGGAGGAGAAGCAGGCTTCAAAGCGCCGCAAGACTTTGGAGCGTGAGCTGGAGTGGGTTAGGATGGCTCCTAAGGCCCGTCAGGCCAAGGGTAAGGCCCGTCTGAACTCTTATGACAAGTTGATGAATGAGGACGTCAAGGCCAAGGAGGAGAAGCTGGAGATATTCATCCCCAACGGTCCGCGTCTGGGCAATAAGGTCATTGAGGCTCACGGAGTTGCTAAGGCATTCGGTGACAAGCTGCTGTTTGATGACCTGAACTTCTCGCTGCCGCCAAACGGCATTGTAGGTGTCATCGGCCCTAACGGTGCCGGTAAGACTACGCTGTTCCGCCTGATCATGGGATTGGAGAAGGTCGATGCCGGATCATTTGAGATTGGTGAGACCGTAAAGATTGCGTACGTTGACCAGCAGCATAAGGATATTGATCCTGAAAAGAGTGTCTATCAGGTGGTAAGCGGCGGCAACGAGATTATCCGCATGGGCGGTCGTGATGTGAACGCCCGCGCATATCTGGGTAGGTTCAACTTTACCGGTGCTGATCAGGAGAAGAAGTGCGGCGTGCTGTCCGGCGGTGAGCGAAACCGCCTGCAACTGGCTATGGCACTCAAGGAGGAGGGCAATGTGCTGCTGCTTGACGAGCCTACCAACGATATTGATGTGAACACCCTGCGTGCCCTCGAGGAAGGTCTTGATGACTTTGCAGGCTGCGCCGTGGTTGTATCACATGACCGCTGGTTCCTGGACCGTATCTGCACTCACATCCTCTCATTTGAGGGAGACAGCAAGGTTGTCTTCTATGAGGGTTCATACTCTGATTATGAAGACTACAAGATCAAACAATTAGGCTACCAGGAGCCCAAGCGCATACATTACCGCAAGTTACAATAAATGTACCATTGGGGTCTGTCCCCTTTGGTATCATTTTCAAAAAGAGTACCAAAGGGGACAGACCCCAATGGTACATTTAGCCAGGGTTCCGAATCTGTTCAATTTTGTTTCATCGGGCAATATATGCATACAAAGTAAAACAGATTCTTAAAAAAGATGTTTATCTTTGGGGCGACCATGTATGGGTCATTTATTTAGTAACAAATCAATAATTCCTTGTTCAATTATGAGAAAAGTATTTAATTCTTTGCTTGCACTATCAGCATTAGCCGTAATGGGGTGTTCAGGTTCAACATCATTATCACCAGGCGAAATTGATGTTTTGACTGATTCAGATATCTATGATGAAGGTGACCTTACAGAAATTGCCTGTGATTTCGTTGTAAAACCTCTTAAATCAAACGAACCGCTTGATGGTATCGGTGGTATAAAGTTTTGGGGTAACAAGGCTTTTGCCCGTTCCAATGACAACAGGAAACTGCTCTGTTTTGACAATTACAATCTCTATGCCGTGCTGAACAAACTGGGGCGTGGTCCTGGTGAGTATATATATCTGAGTGATTTTTCATACGATGCAAAAGAAGACCTTATCTACGTAGGTAATGATTCACTCATCTGTATCTATGATGCCAAGACCATGGGTTTTATCCGTAAACAATTTGTCTCTTATGATATTCAGAATCTTCTGAATGTGGGTGACAAGATGCTGTATTACGGATTAGATATTGATGAATCCAGAAAACAGCAGACGCTTGAAAATTACAATCCCACAGCGTCTGTCGTTCTGACCGATAGGGGTGAGTGGGATATTAAGAATAACTCTACCGTGCTTAATCAGCACAGCTATTATCACAGGAGCATATTCGGTTTTCCTCAGCTTTTCTATGTAAATCCCCAGAATATGTCATTCTGTCTTCCCGGTTATGTAAACAGGATCGTTACTTTTAATAATGATTCAACTACTGATGTGTATCGTTTCATGCTGGCCTCAAATGACAATCAGGTGCTGGAAAAATATATGAAAGAAGAATCATTCGAGGAGGTTCCTACTGAGGATTTTAATAATGATTATCTGGGATTGTTGTTAAATGGTCCCTACCTGGATAACATTTACAATATCATTGTTGATAAAGGCACCATCAGTTTCAGGTTGAATTTTTATCCTAAGGGATTGATCGGTGAAGAAGGGGTTAATCTTTTGTATTGGGTTCATAATGAAACCGGAACCAAAGCATACAAGTCTTTGCGCATACCTGGCCTGGCTATGGATATAGAGCCCACAGGATGTCATGATAACCGTAATGTGGCTATCATTGAGAATCTGGGTGAGGATGCCATTGATGAGACCGCTAAGATGTCACCTCTGGCACAGCAGATCATTGACGAACTTAAGAAGCAGAATGATGACAATCCCGTTCTGTTAGAGTTCCGATTCAAATAAACTCTCCGCAAAGGGGACGGTTCTGTTCGCGAACAGAACCGTCCCCGGTGAGAAAGAAGCGGCGAAACTCGGATTCAAAGTTTGGTGTAAGGATGTCCTTTCCGAGGGCATCCTTTATTTCTTGCATGGTCCAGAAGCGGCCGCCGTCAAGTTCATCGGCACTGGGGTTTACCGGGCCGTCATAGACGGTCTTGAAAACGTTGACCAGCTCTTTTTCAACCTTACTTTCAAATACGTAGTGGCCCATGGGGACTGGGTTCTCAACGCTGATGCCTAATTCTTCCATCACCTCTCGTCTGAAAGCCTGCTCAACGGTCTCTCCGTATGAGATGTGGCCGCCTACAGCGGTGTCCCACTTGCCTGGTTGGATAGGCTTCCAATCAGGGCGGCGCTGCAGATAGAGTTCTCCCTTGGAGTTGAACAGGTGCAGATGTACCACCGGGTGTAGCACCTTTCGGCCGTCATGGGCTTCACCTCTCAGTATCTTGCCCAGTACGTTTCCATCCTCATCAACTATGGGAAAGAGTTCGTTGTTGTTATCAGAGTTCATTTTTGTCAGCGTCTTGAAGTACAGGGAACTTGGTGCGGAAACGTGCAAGACGCTCCATGTCAAGGTCTGCAGAGAGCATCTGCGGACGTTCATCGGTCTGGATTAGAGTCTCGCCGTAGGGAGTGATGATGGCGCTATGACCGGGATAGAAACCAAAATCGTCACTGCCTGAGCGGTTTACTCCGATGGCATAGCACTGGTTCTCAATGGCGCGGGCGCGGAGTAGGGTATCCCATGCCAGGATGCGTTTGTCGGGCCAGTTGGCGGGATAGAAAACGGCATCGTAGTCATCACGGTTGCGGCTGAATGTGGGGAACCGCAGGTCATAGCAGATGAGCAACAGTATTCTCAGACCTCTGAAACTGACCACAACACGGTCTGAGCCGGCTGTAAAATGCTCAGCCTCACCGGAGTATGTAAATAAATGGTGCTTGTCATAACAGGCCATTGTGCCGTCAGGCATGGCAAAGCAGAGACGGTTATAAATGCTGCCGTTTTCTGTTACGGGCAGTGTACCGCAGATAGCAGCATTAAGTTTTGATGCCTTGTCCTGCAGCCAGTTAACGATAGGGCCGTCCATAGTCTGGACCACGTCTGCGGGGTCAATATATTGTCCGGTAGCGAACATCTCCGGTAAAACATATATGTCTGCACCACATCCACCACCTATTATCTGATCCAGATCTGTAAGGTTTTGTATCCAGTTACCTTTCTCCGGGGCATTTTGTACTATTGAGATTTTCATTAGAGGATAGTATCGTTATCTTTTAAGTTGTTTGACAGGGAATGTGAAATATGTATTGGGGTAGGGTTCATCCTTGAGCGTAAAATGCCACCATTCACTGTCAAGTGCTTTGAATCCGTGACTTATCATTGCTGTGCGCAGAATCATTCTGTTGCAGAACTGCTCCTCAGTAAGTTCTCCGCCTGTATATGTCTGGGTTGTGGGGTCTCCGCAGTAATCGGGATGGCTCTCATGACCGAACCAGTCAAATGTTCCGCCCATATCAACTTCTTTCTCCAGTTTCATGTCAAACAGCGTAAGGTCCACTGTCGATCCGCGTGTGTGGCCTGATTTTTCCATGATATATTCCTGCTCAAACAGAACGGATTTGTCAAGGTCGGGATAGAAATATTTTTTCATGCGTGTATCCGTAATATCGGCAGCCCAACGGACAAAGTGATCCACTGCACATTGCGGACGGTATGCATCGAATATCTTGATCCGATAGCCTTGACGTATAAGGTCATCGCTGACGGCCTTAAGGCTGTCAGCTGCACGGCGAGTCAAAAGGGCTGTAGGTTCCAGATATCCGTCAATCCTTTGACCTACAAAATTATAAGTTCCAAAATATCTGATCTCTAAAATTGCATCGGGAATCACGTCTGTGAGCGTTACAAAACCGCTGGAATCAGATGATGCGTTATTGTGTGAGCATGAGGTTATTGTGAGCCCGATTGCTATGAAAACAGATAGTAAATGTTTTACTTTCATAAGTAACACTTTATGATTTGCAAAATTACTTTATTTCCAGATTCATATCCTCTGTATCGCTGTGAATGTTCAGTTGATTCATACTGGTCACATGTTGCTCTTCAGCATCCGATATAACTGATTCATAGCCGGTCAGGGCCGCAAACGGCGAGAACTGTGCCGCCCGGTTGTAGAGCGGCATGGGCTTATGTATGCCCGATGTATGGTGCGGCATATCCAAAATATTCTCGTATCTCTTATCCATAAATTATGTTACTTCTCACTTGCTACGCACCGCATGGCTTTTTTTCAATTTTCAATTATGTAACTACGTTCCATGATTTTTGTCGCGACTCGGCCAAACAAGCAAGCTTGGTGGCTCTCACTGCTCCAAAAATTCTCAATTTTCAATTCTCAATTTTTTACGCCTTATGTCCTCCTACCTGTTTGTTACGTTCCCGAGCCGTTGAGCCCTCCTCAAAATTCATCCCCCTTAAGATTGAGTTTTTGCCGTATTTATTGCGGATGGCCAGCACCGCCTCCTGGCGGCGCCGCTCACGCCCGTCAGTGGGCGCATTCTCACCAAATATATCCAGTTGTCGCGGCTGGGCATCGGCCTCATGGATTACATTCTGTGCCGTCACATTAAGCCTGCGTACCGTTAGCTTAGGGTTGACAATGCGGTTATACAGTTTTGTGACAGCCTTAAGTATGTATTCTGATGATGACGTATGTCCGTTCAGGTCAACTGAACCGTGGGCCGGCTTGGGTATCTTCCGGCCGTAATAATCGGTTGCTACGGGGCCCTCATACTCTATGCCTGGCTGTTCCAGATTGCCGGAATCATAACTTATGTAGAGGGTTATTCGGTCGGTGACAAGACGTTTGCTGACAAGGTCAAACACCAGGGAGTCTGTCATCTCCTTGGCTATGAGGCGTCCTTTCTTGAAATCATACGGCTCAGACAATACCTGGCCGGAGCTGATGCTGTTTACCTGTGGCTTGTAGGCCTTTATCTCTGCCATAGTGCAGGGCTCCCATCCCCAGGCGTGGTCAATGATGAGCTCTGCATTTACTCCAAACAGACTGTACAGTTGCTCTTCCCACTGCGGATATGTGGAGTAGAGGGCAACATCACCCATGGTGCGCATACCGTAGCTCTCAAGCTTGGCTGCTATTCCACGCCCTATGCGCCAGAAATCTGTGAGCGGGCGGTGATTCCACAGCTGCCGGCGGTAGCTCATCTCGTCAAGTTCAGCTATGCGCACGCCGTCCTTATCGGCCTCAGTATGCTTGGCCACTATATCCATTGCCACTTTGGCCAAATAGAGGTTGGTGCCGATGCCTGCCGTAGCTGTAATGTTTGTTTCAGAGAGCACATCGCTTATCATCTGCCTGGTGAGTTCATGGGCGGAACACTTGCGTATCCTGAGATAATCCGTCAGGTCTATGAATACCTCATCTATTGAATATACATGAATATCCTCTGGCGCTACATATCTGAGGTAAATGGAGTATATCTTGCTGCTTACCTGCATGTAAAGGGCCATCCGGGGTGGGGCGGTGATGTAACCTAGTGCAACGGTAGGGTCAGACAGAACCTTAAGGTTGTCGCTTGAAGGCTCGCCAAGTTTATGGCCAGGGGCATTACGGCGGCGTTCCTCATTAATCTGACGTACGCGTTGCACCACCTCAAAAAGGCGTGCACGGCCGCCTATGCCGTATGTCTTGAGTGACGGTGATACAGCCAGGCAGATGGTCTTGTCAGTGCGTGAGGCATCGGCCACCACAAGATTGGTGGTAAGCGGATCAAGATCCCGCTCAGCGCATTCTACTGATGCATAGAATGATTTGAGGTCAATAGCCGCGTATATCCTGCCCTTGTTCTCCATACTACAAAAATAGGTTTATTTTCACTCATTTCTTACTATTTCGCTATTTTTGCCATAATCAAATGAGCGGACAGATTTCATTAAGGAAAGCTACGGCGGATGATGCGCGGTTCATAGCTGAGAATGTGCTGCGTGCGCTCCACATTGAGGAGGCCGATGAGTCGCATATAGAGCATCTGGCTGGGATATGCCGCCGCGAAGATACCCTCTACAGCTGGCGGAACGCTATTGTTGCACTCTATGATGATGTTCCTGCCGGCCTGATGGTTGCATATGACGGGGCCCGATACAGCAGGATGCGTAACATCACATTTCCCATGATCCGGATGTATGTTGGTGATGATTACGCCAATATGGACGATGAAGCCCGCCCTGGTGAATATTATCTGGACTCACTTGCCGTCCTGCCCCAGTATCGCCGTAAGGGGATAGCATATGCATTGATTAAGGAGATGCTCCGCATGCGTGATGAATCCGGCACCCCACTGGCCACAATAGCCGTTGACCCAGACAATGACACCGCTTACCGCCTCTATACCCGTCTGGGTTTCCGTCACGACGGCCATATAACCGTATTCAGCACAACCTATCATAGGCTGGTCTGTCCGTAACAGACATTTCATTCCTATCTTTGCACGTATGAAAAGAATTATTTTACTAGGCATTGCGAGCTTGTTATTTGCATCTTTATCTGCACAGAATCTTGTAATCAATGGAGATCTTGAAGGTTCTGAGTTGGTCAGTTTCATCGTAAAAGATTTTGCGAATAATAACTGGGGGGCACGTCGTCCCCCAAGAATTATGTCTGACGAATCTTCAAATCATTTCATAGTTGTAACATCCAACAATAACCCTAGCCATGATTATGACAGTCAGCTTTTCATAACCTTTCCTGAACCGTTACCAATGGGCAGTGATGTATCCGTAAACATGAAAATAAAGGCAGACCGTAATCAGGAGTCAAGAATGGAATTACAGTCAACTCCAGGTGGTTACATTGACAACATATCTAAAAAAATCAATTTCTCAACAGAGTGGACAACATATAATCACACCTTTCTGGTAGGACATGATAACATCAGGACGTTGGCATTAAGTCTTTCTGAGGGTAGAGAGAACAACCTTTATTTTGATGATATAAAGGTAGAAGTCCTTCCTGTTGAGGGTTATGCTAAATCACTGGATGCGGCTAATGATTTTTTGGTTGCCCATGGAGTTCAGTCACCAGTGCTTAGCCTTAAATACAAAGCGGAGACATTCTGTGCATATTCTGATAGCCGTAGCAAATGCTTTGTCGTTGTAGTCTCTGATTTCTACATCCCATATATGGATAATCCCATATTGGCTTACAGTATCGGAGAATCGTCATGGGGCTCAACATCGGCCGATGCCGATAACTCAATATTTACAATTCTGGCATATTATGATTATCAGATCAAGCATTTATATCAGCATAACGAGGTCTATAAGTTTTTGCTTGAATCCATCTATAAGCCTAAATCAAGTAAAGTGGGTCCTTATCTGGGCGATATAAGGTACAATCAGGGCTATCCTTATAACAAACAGTATCCTTATGACCAAAGTGATGATATAGGCACAAAAAAACAATGCGTTGCAGGATGCGGACCGGTGGCTATGGCTCAAATACTCAGTTATTATCATCATCCTGTAACATTAAAGGGGAAACGTGCTGTTACAACTAAATCTGGTAAAAGATACAGGAAAGATCTTGCAGATTATCAAGTCTGTTGGGATGGCTCTGATGATGATTTAGCAAACCTTGTGTTCAGTTGTGCCATATCCATCTCAGCTGATATGAGTCCAAAAGAAACATCAAGCAGTATAGTAAATATCAGGGAAGCTTTCTCTAAGTATTGGGGGTTCAGTCGTGGTTGCAGATTAATGGAAGACTTTACAGATTACAGTAAATTGGCTTCAATCTACTATGAGTTGGAATCAGGTCGCCCTATGATAGTGACAGACAATAAGCACCTTTGGGTATGCGATGGTTATGAAAATGATTTCCTGCACTATAATCTTGGATGGGGAGGCAGTTACAACGGTTACTACCGTGCTATGATAGTACCCTCCATCGGCGGCAAGCAGATGACGTTTAAAGACATTCTTATTGGAATAGAACCCCGCAGGAAATAACCAAACGCACCGGGGACGGTTCTGTTCGCGAACAGAACCGTCCCCGGTGCGTTGGCTTCCAGTAAGCTTTTCAGCTGCTGGCAAGCCCACCCTGATCAATCAATCAATCTGTGACAAAAACGGTGTGTCTTGGGGTGACGGTGGTACAAATTTTATGGGCAGACGGGACGGACGGAGATTAAATAGTTTTTTTGAAGTTGATTATAAAAGTTGTTAGGTTTAAACAATACATATAGCAGCCGGAGGACTGAGGATTCCGCTGGGCGGCCCGCCATGAGGCCGCCTGCTGGCATCCACAGCCCTCCGGCTGAATGCTTGGTTTGGGTTTCCTTATCTCTGTACTCTTGCCAGTTGGGGAGGACAAATCCTACGGGCACACGGGCCGCACGGATTGACCGATGTAGCGGGAGTTGCTGTTCGCACCGTAACCGCGTGAATTGAAGTTGACGCCCCACGCGTAGTTAGGGTCGTACGGGCGAAGCGAACTGGACCAGTAGTTGCCGTAGGAACCTACATCGTCTAGGCTCGTGCCGCCGCGGTACCCAGCTGCGGGCAGGAAAATAGAGGCACCCTCATGACCAGTTTTTTTACTCGTGACCAGATATCCGTTCACACCGTTCTGGGTGGTCCAGGTCCAGGTGCAGTTGGCACTGTTATTCAATTCATTTCTTTCTGCTTGTGTAGGCATACGCCAACTGCCACCCCATGCCACGTGGGCCACATCATCCTCAAGAGTAAGCGTGGTCTTGGTGTCAGTGTAACCGTTATTGCCATAACGGCTATAGTCACAGTACTTGGTCAATGTATTATATGAGCCGTTGCAATACTTGTAGGTGAACCAGCTGTAATTTGTTTTCGTTTCAGTTTCACCCCAGGCATAATAATTACCATAGTCTTCCGGCTTTGAAGCACCTACGTTGAACGAAGCCCATTTTACACTCAGACCCAAGTCAACAGCCTCACCTATTGGCATTATTGGCATTATTACACGTTCAAAAAAGACACTGTCAACACTTTCAACATTAAAAGATGTAATTTGACCGTCATTTGTACGGACTTTCAACTGATAATATTGAGCTGATGCCGAAACAGCCCCTAAAATCAACAATATAGTTGCCCAAAGAACTTTTGTAGCTGATTTTAATGATGTATGTTTCATTTCTTAAGGATTTTGACAGTTAATGACTCGGTGCTGATTATGTATGTGCCGTCAGGCAGGTCGGCAATGCTGAATGATGCAGTGCCATCCTGACCGATCTTATAGGATTGAAGTTGCTTACCATCAGAGGCTATCAATTGAACTGTAGCATCAACTTTTGCGACAGATATGCTCACGGTGTATTCATCAAGGGTAATGCTGGCCTTAGCTCCATCAGCCTTGATACCTATGACCGCATCCTCAACATCATCAAAGGTTAACTTAGCCACATTGGCAAACTGGAAGCGTAACTCCGTCTTGGCGGACGTTAATACTATCTCATTATCGGTAAACTTGATTACAGGTTTGTCTTCAAACCCGAAACTGAACTGTTGACCATCTTTTTGATGAATAGTCAGAGTATTCTGAGCCAACAAGGGTATTGACATTAAAGCAAAACCTATACACCAAAGAAGCCTTTTCATAACATTCTTCATTAGAGTTGCACAAATGTAGAAAACTTTTCAAAGCACAACCCAACGGATTGATTTTTTGTGGATGGAGATTTAGCAAGAATGTGTGAAAAGGTTATAATTATGCACGAAGGGACGCGAAAAGGCGGGGCGTTCGTGTGGAAAGTGCGGAAAGTGTATGGTGATGAGAGGTATGGTGATTGGTGGCTATTGTTGTTGCAATGGTGTGAGGAATTGTGGCAGATTGTCTTGCCCTAAAAAAAGTTGACTCGTAAAATCGAGTTAACAATGAAGAGTAATCGTACTGTTTTGAAAGATCAGTATTACCAAAAGGTTATTGATCTTTACACGAA
>DBYQ01000039.1:37648-65408 GCA_002310015.1 Bacteroidales bacterium UBA1182 | reverse complement strand
AGGAGCGCTATGGCCGTGATGACCTGCTGCCTCTCTGGGTGGCCGACATGGATTTTGAGACACCGGATTTCATAACCGATGCCCTTAGGAAACGTCTGGACCATTCACTGTTCGGCTACACATCGGTCCCGGCAGAATTATGGGATACCATTGCCAAGTGGGTGGAGGATCACCACGCATGGAAAGTAAAGAAGGAGTGGATTACATACATCCCTGGAGTGATGAAAGGTGTAGGGTCTGCAATCAATGTGTTTGTAAGGCCCGATGAGAAAATCATTATCCAGCCACCTGTATATTATCCATTCCGTCTGGTACCTCAGGGTAACGGGCGTGAGGTGGTGTACAATCCGCTCAAAAGGGTAGAAGGCTGCGGCTACGAGATGGATTTTGACAATCTTGCCAAGGTGGCCGATGACAAGTGCCGCCTGCTTATACTGAGCAACCCCCACAACCCCGCCGGCATCTGCTGGAGCAGGGATACTCTGGAGCGTCTGGCCGATTTCTGCCATGACCGCGGCATCATCGTGATAAGCGATGAGATACACTCCGACCTGGCCCTGTTCGGCAATCGTCACATTCCGTTTGCCACAGTCAGCGACAAGGCCGCCAGCATAAGCATCACGTTCGGAGCCCCGTCCAAGACATTCAACACGGCAGGTGTTGTGAACTCTTATGCCATTGTGCCCGATGACACACTGCGCCGCAGGTTCTTTAAGTGGCTCGATGCAAATGAACTGAGTGAACCTAACATATTCTCAATAATTGCCATTATCGCCGCGTTCAGTAAAGGTGAGGAGTGGCGCCGTCAGCTCTTGTCTTATATAGAGGACAACATCCGTTTTGTTGAGGATTACCTTAAGGAGAATATACCTTATATAAAGGCGGTGCGTCCGCAGGCATCGTTCCTGGTATGGCTTGACTGCAGGGAACTGGGACTTGACCACAAGGGACTGATTGACCTGTTCGTAAACAGGGCGCATCTGGCTCTTAACGACGGTGAGATGTTCGGTCAGGGCGGACAGGGGTATATGCGACTCAACGTAGGTGCTCCGCGGGCATTGGTCAAACAGGCCCTTGACCGGCTTTTATTGGCAGTGAGTGGTTTGTGAACCGTTTTTGGAATGCCCTGACACCGCAATGTGCCGGGGCTTTTTTATGCCAGAAGAAGATTATTCTACAAAAATGGGATATATGGGGCATTTTAGTTGATTCTATTCTATGGAAAAATCAAATGATATATATTCTCTTCTAATTATTCAAGTTTTGTTGGAATGAATAACTATTAGACCGACCTTTGCATCGTCAAACAGAAAAAAACAGAAAACAATATGAAAAAGACAGCCTATCTGATTGCATTGATTCTTGGCCTGCAATTCACGCTTGCAGCCAATGCTCAGGATGTGGAGACCATTTCACTGCGTGTACCCGGTTTTGCCAAACCTCTTGTTGAGAACCTGGCAAACGAATACAGCAAAAGTCACACCGGAGTAGAATTCCGTTTTGTATCGGCCAAGAGCCAGGATGCCGGGAACATACTTATACTTACCGTCGATGAGCAGGCTGTGAATTTTGCCCGTTTTGCAGTGCTTCCGGTGGTAGTGAAAGGTTCTGAGGCCGAAAAGCTGACCGCATCACACCGCCTCAATGCCAGAAAGCTTCGCTCTCTGTTCTTTGTGGCCGAGGATGAGGATTTTGAGGAACAGTCCAAGGCTGAACAAAAGATACACATCTATACCGGTAACAGTCAGCAGTCGGCATCACGCGTATATGCCACATATCTTAAAGAAGAGGTGAATGCATACAAAGGCAAGAAGATTTCGGGCGATGACTCATACCTGATCGCTGCCATAAGCCGTGATCCTCTGGGTGTAACAGTAAACTACCTTTCCAATATATTTGACATTGAAAGCCGTCAGCCTGGTTCCGATCTTACAATACTCCCGCTTGACCTTGACAAACACGGCCGTCAGGTTCTGGATGCCGCCAATCTAGACAATATAATTAGTCTTCTTGAAGAGCAGGAGTACGCCGAGATTCCGGTAGGTACCGTGGGATTCTCTTATGACCACACCAACCGCATGGTAAATGATTTTGTAAGCTGGGTGCTTACAAACGGTACAAGTGAGCTTCACCACTATGGACTTCTCTCTTTACCCCAGAATGAGTTGTCCGCTCAGATTCAGCGTATAGTTAACAGGGAACTGGCTCAAAACTAATACTTTAACTCATATACAGGTTTAATTTTCAAAACGGGACGGGGCCCAAAAACTCCGCTCCTTAGGAGGATACTATACTTATGAAAAAGTTTATTCTGACACATATTATACTGCTGGTTGCATCTATAACCACCTATGCTCAAACGGTTCTTACCGGTAGCGTTACCGATGCCGCTACGTCCGAGCCACTTATTAGCGCCCAGGTTTATATCAAGTCGGGCAAAGGAGTCGGCACAACCACAGACATAGAGGGAAACTTCCGTTTTGAAACCAAGGAGAAGCTGCCTCTCACCCTTACCGTTGACTACATAGGCTACCGTTCACAGGAGATTGACGTATATGATGACTCTGAGCCCATTGAGATTCAGCTTACCGAGGAGGTCAATACACTGAGCGAGGTGGTCATAGTGGGCTACGGTACCCAGAAACAGACTCAGATTACAGGTAGCGTGACATCTATCAAGTCTGATATCATAAGCCAGGCCAAGACCCCTACGCTGGACGGAGCCTTGAGCGGACAGGTGGCAGGTCTGAATGTGACAGCATCAAGCGGTCAGCCCGGTGCCGACAGCCAAATCCGAATTCGTGGCGGTAACTCCGTAAATGCCAGCAACGAGCCGCTTTATGTGATAGACGGATTCATATACTACAAGGATGCCGCCAACAGCGGTACAGGTCTGGGAGCCATAGAGAGTTCACTTAACCCGCTTTCTACCATAAATCCCAATGACATAGAATCAATAGAGGTGCTCAAGGATGTATCGGCCACTGCCATTTATGGTTCACGTGGAGCCAACGGTGTTATCCTGATAACCACCAAGCAGGGTAAGGCTGGTGCCGGCAAGGCCAATATCAGTTACACGTATGATTTAGGCGTAAGCAACATCAGCCGTAAGCTTGAACTGTTGAACGCATCGGAGTGGGCCAGATTCCAGAAAGATTACTACGGAAACCGCGGCGGTTATACCGATGAGCAGATTGCTGCTCTGGGTAAAGGTACGGACTGGCAGAGCGCGCTGATTCGGACAGCAATAAGCCAGAACCATGACCTAAGTGTGACAGGCGCAACAGATAAGAGCCGCTATTCGTTCTCGGTAAGTGCCACCGATCAGGAGGGTATCCTGCTTAACAGCGGATTTGACCGCTACAATTTCCATACCAATGTTGACTGGGATCTTCTAAAGAACCTCAAACTAGGTGTCAACACCACTCTGGGACGTTCACGTCAGAACGGACTTACATCGACCGAGGAGCAGGTATTCAACTCATCACCATACTCAGCCGGCATAACCAACAGTTTTGTATATGCCCTGCTCATGCCACCTGTCATAGATATCTACAACGCTGACGGCAGTTATAATTTCAGCAACTCATATGAGTATGCATACTTTGCCATAGGAGACCACTCAGCCAATCCTGTTTATGACCTTAAGGAGAGCGTAGCCGAAAACACCAACAACTACCTTCTTACCAATGTATGGGCCAGTCTCAGAGTAGGAAGCATTCTGTTCAAGGCTACAGTAGGTCTTAACAGCGAGCACCTGACCCAGAACTATTTCTCGGGAGCATACACATCGCTGGGTCTGGCCACTCAGGGTATTGGCGGTACAGGTAACCGTCAGACCGATGTGTGGCAGCAGGAATATACCGCCAGCTACACACGTGACATAGACTTTAACAACTATTTTGATATTCTGGTAGGTTACACTCGCCAGACATCCACATCGACCTACAGTTCAATACGCACAAACCACTTCACCAATGAGAATCTCAAACATTACAATCTTGGTGACGGATCCAACATATATACCCCTCAGACCGGAATCACAGAGTCAGAACTCAATTCCGTACTGGCACGTGTAAACTACTCGTTCAAGGATCGGTACAATTTGACAGCCACATTCCGTGCCGATAACTCAAGCCGATTCTCAAAAGGACACCGTTGGGGTTACTTCCCCTCTGTAGGCCTTTCATGGAACGTTGACAAGGAGGATTTCTTAAGCGGTATCCACAGCATCGATTACCTCAAGGTCCGTATATCCGGCGGTCAGGTGGGTAATCAGGAGATACCCGACTATGCATTCTCCACAACATTTTCAACAGGTTCATACGGAGGGAGCAGCAGTTACTCCAAGTCTAACACCAAGAACACAAGTCTCAAATGGGAGACAACCGCATCTTACAACGCAGGATTTGACCTTGGGCTGTGGAACAACCGTCTAACTCTGGTGTTTGACGCATATTACAAGAAGACCAGTGACCTGCTGCTCAAGGTTCCTACAGGATTTGCCACAGGTGTAAACACACAGCTTCAGAATGTGGGCAATGTGGTAAACAAGGGTGTTGAGTTCTCAGTTACCGCTGCTCTCATACAGCGCAGACGCATCAAGTGGAACCTTAACGCCAACGTATCACTCAACAGGAATGAGATTACCGATATGGGGTCAACCAACGATGTCCTTCAGGGATCTGACAGCCAGCAGATATTGCGTAAGGGAGAGTCTCTTGGCTCATTCTACGGACTCAGGTTCCTTGGAATCGTCCAGAAAGACGAGGATGTGAGCAAGCTGCCTACCGTAAACGGACTCGTTCCCAAACCGGGCGATGTTAAATATGCCGATATCAACCACGACAACCGCATAGACGGAAGTGACCGCATCATTCTTGGAAGTATCCAGCCCAATCTTACTTTTGGATTCTCATCACAGTTCAGTTATCGTAGGATTGACCTTAACCTTTCATTTGCAGGTAGTTACGGTAATAAGTTGTACAATGCTCTGGGACGCAGGCTTGAGATGACAGGTGATTCCTACAACGTGCTCTCAACCATAAAGGACTCCTGGACTCCCCAGAATGGAGGTAACACACTGCCTCTGGCATCGACCGCCCGTACCATCTCTTACATTGATGACCGCTATGTTCAGGATGCATCATACCTTAAGTTCAAGAACCTGACTTTAGCATACCGGTTCAGGCCAATAGAATTTGGCAGCGAATTCAAGATAGAAGGCATCAGGGTTTATGCAACAGCAACCAACCTCTTTACAATAACTCCATACAAGGGTTATGACCCGGAGGTAAGCAGCGGAACGGACAGTGGTGCCTATCCATCGGCCCGAACCATAAGTTTTGGAATTAACGTGACATTATAAATCATTTACAACATTAACCATTTAAACAATAAGAATCATGAAAAAAAGTTTTCTTTTCAGCGCAGCCATTGCTGCAACAATTTTAGCAGGATTTTCGTCATGCGATAAGAATAATGACGAAGTAGTAGAACAACTTATTATCGATGAAAACAACGTTGTTGATGACGATGCCAGTGCAGTTGCACTTGTAAACGGTATTTACGCCCATTGGCAGCCGCTGAGTTCATCATTCTCATTCATCATTGAGCTCAACTCAAACAAGCTCATCTCTTTTGAGGGTACTGAAGACAAGGAGGGACCGCTTAACAGCCGTTTTGAGCAGGGTCCCGACACATGGTATCAGATCAAGATCTTTAACCATCTTCTGCTTGGTGTAGCCCAGGCCAATGATGCCATCATTACAATCAACAACTCAAAGGCTCTTGGCAAGGTATCGGAGGCAGGTTACAACGCAGCTGTAGGTAAGGCCAAGTTCCTGCGCGGTCTGGCCAACCTCAAGCTGGCTCAGCTGTGGGGTGAGATCCCTGTATTTACCGAGAATGGTGGCAGCACTACCGAGCGTCAGAGTCTGGACAAGGTGTTCGCTCAGATCATCAAGGACCTGACCGATGCCGAGAGTCTGCTTCTGAACTACAATGGCGATCCCCGTATCCCCTCAAAACAGGCAGCTCAGGCTCTGCTGGCCCGTACCTACCTGGTGCTTGGTGACAACCCCCTTACATATGATCAGGTGGCAACCATTGCAAGTACCCAGACAGATCCCGAGTTCACTACAACTCCCGCTTATCTTGAGAAGGCTGTAGAGTATGCCGACAAGGTTATTAACAGCGGTCTTCTGGCTTTGGCCCCCGACTTCTCAAAGCTGTTCGGTCGCGATTATGAGAGCAACAAACTGGGGCAGAACGAACACCTGTTCACAATCGCTCATGACGGAGACAAGGTAGATGCTCAGGGTAACCATCAGACACACTGCTCATGGACATTCCCCTTCCAGAACGGACAGAACGGCAAGAGATACTCTCAGAACCACACAGAGGTTGCCGACGATGATCTCTATGATGACTGGAAGGCTGAGCAGCCTAACGACAAACGTCTGGCCAAGACATACCTGACTGAGGTATTCAACCCTGAGGATTCACTTACCTACAAGTATTACTCACCTGTTTATACTCCCGTTAACGGTAAGGGCGTTGACCAGAGCTATGACAACTCTGAGAACCTGGAGATCAAGCAGAACTCTGTTGACCGCATTGAGATCCGTTACGCAGAGGTACTTCTTATCAAGGCAGAGGCTCTTGTTCAGCTTGGTCGTGTAGCAGAGGCTGTGGCTCCCTTCAACCAGCTCCGTACTCGTGCCGGAATTGCAAGTGTAACCGCCAACACTCTCAACCTGGAGGTCATCAAGCGTGAGTGGGACTATGAGTTCACATACGAGCAGTTCTCACTCTACAACAACCTGCGTTGGAAAGACCTTATCACTTCTGTAAAAAAGGTAAGCCACTACAAGCACTTTGCCGATGACTGGGAAGATAAGCAGGAGTTCACTGATGCTGAGCGCCAATACTTTGAGAAGGTTCACAACCATCTTAAGGCTAAGTATAACAACGTAAAGGGCCGCAACTACCGTCAGCCTATTCCACTGGGACTGTCTCGTGAGGACCTGGGTATTGCTCAGAATCCGGGATTTTAATAAAACGATGGGGGCTTGCCCCCAACGTTTTAAATTGAGAATTGACAATTGTCCATTGTCCATTAAATATTTAACATTACTGATATATGAAGAGAATTAACAGATTATACCCGATACTGTTGGGAGCGCTACTGATAGCATCAGCAGACTCCTGCAACTCCAATGATGATCTGGGAAGCCAGGATATTAGCATACCCGGAGTGACATTTGACGGAGATATAGACTGCTGCTCGGCCGAGGAGGCTCTACAGGTGTTCCGTTTTCTGGAGACTGTGAATATAATCCCTGATCTCTCTACGGTAGTTGACGGCAAATACAATGTGTTTGCTTACTCACGTACCGGAAAGTTCAATGTCGGTTACAATGAAATATATTTTGTAGCTACCAAGAAGAAAAACGGCAACTATGTAAAGAACTTTGAGGTAACAGGCCTTACGCCACACATGCTCATGGTAAAGATGGGTATGAAACACAGTACCCCTGTATCGGGCCCGGCTGAGAGTTTCAGTGACTCTTATCCTGCAGTCAAGCGCGCTTGGGTATCATTCATAATGAGTTCGGGCGAGAGCGGTTCATGGACAATTGGATATAATCTGGATGTTCTTGGTTCCAAAGGCGGCATAGAAGAGGCTGACATTACAGTAGATCCCCTGCCAGCCGGTCAGGATTGGGTCAAGTCTTTCAAAGTGGGAAATGACACTTACTACATATCGGTAGTGAATCCCCTTGACCTTAAGACCGGAGCCAACACCATCAAGGCCTATATCTCCAAGAAAAGCAGCCCTGCAACAACTCCGTACACTCTTGCAACAGAGTCATTCAAGGTTGATATTGACCCGCGTATGCCCGATATGGGTAACCATACATCACCCGATAACACCGAGCTTACCAAACAGGCTGACGGCAGCTATCAGGGTACTGTGAACCTAACAATGACCGGACTGTGGCGCATACACCTGACCGTAAGGGATTTACAGGGTAATGTGGTAGCAGGAGGCGATAATCTGAGCGACGGATTCAGCTCGCTCTACTGGGATGTAACTATTTAAATAACCAAGTTTTGTGTTTTTTTCAAGATGCTGGAAACTGTCCTTTTGACATCAGTCCTGTTAGCCGATTCGTTGGTACCCGACAAGGTTCAGAACCTTGACGAAGTGCTCATCGTGTCCTATGAAGGGAGAGCTAAGCAGCGCTCTGTCAAAGGGCAGGTTGCCAGCATTGATGAACATCTGGGTGAACTGCGTAATGTCAATATGGTCCGTCGCGGATCATACGCATGGGAACCCGTTGTCAACAACATGCAGACGGAGAGGCTCTCTACTACCATTGACGGCATGAAGATATTCTACGCCTGCACCGACAAGATGGACCCTGTCACCTCTTACGTGGAAAGCGGTAACCTGCAGAGCATCAGTCTGAACTCAGGTTTGGACGGCAACCCGCAGGCTACCGGGAACATAGGTGGCAGTCTTGACCTGAAACTGCGTAAGATTGGTTTTGAAGCCAATCCACGACAGATAAATCTGTCGGCAGGACACGAGTGGAACGGACATCTGCAGGTTTATGGTGCCGATGCGGCATTCAGCGGCCGCAGGGCTTACCTTAACACCGGTGTGTTTTCTCGTGCTGCCGACTGCTACCAGGAGGGCGGCGGACAGCTGCTCAACTATTCACAATTCAGTAAGGTCAATCTCTTTGCCAACGCAGGAGTGCGCCTTACAGACACCGACGTTCTGGAGAGCACGGTTATATTTGACCGTGCCACAGACGTGGGTTACCCGGCGCTGAACATGGACGTTTCAAAAGCGCAGGGATTCATTACCTCCCTCTCATTCAAACACCGTTTCAGCAAGGCCGGCTGGGAGACCAAGGCCTACTACAATCACATTATCCATATCATGGACGATACCACACGTCCCGATGTGGCGATTCACATGGATATGCCCGGCGACAGCCGGACCACAGGCCTTTACAGTCTGCTGACCACCTCATTCGGTGATTATGAATCATCTTATCAGCATGATATAGCAGTGAATTATGACCTGTACTACAATCGTCTGTTCGCTGACATGACCATGTATCCCGGCGGTGCCGCACCCATGTATATGGTAACCTGGCCCGATGTCGGTACACTCAATACCGGCCTTGCTGTGACGGATAACGTGAGTATTGATGAGAGGCAGTCTCTGCGCCTGTCAGGCAAGTTGGCATGGCAGCAGCAGCGTCTCAACAATGAGGAGGGGTATAGCGGTCAGAAAGTATTCTTTCCACTCATGACCGACTCCTACCATCAGACCACCGGCCGCATAGCCGCTAGCTATCAATTTTCAATTTTCAATTCTCAATTCTCAATTGGAAGTGGTTGGGGAAGCCGTGCCCCCTCGGTAACCGAGGCCTACGGCTATTACCTGAACAATACCTTTGACCAGTACGATTACATGGGTAATCCGCACCTGAGCAATGAGTCGGCCTTTGAGCTCAATTCCCAATTCTCCATTCAGAATTCTGAATTCTCAATTTCAGTTGATGCAAATGTATTCTTTTTCAAGGATTACATCATCGGTCATCTCGACCCGCGTCTGTCGGCCATGACTGTGGGTGCCGAAGGAGTGAAGGTATATGGCAATCTGGATCATGCCACAATTGCAAATGTGTCACTTACCGCTGATTGGCAGATTACCGGGAACCTGGCATGGAACGGAAAGTTTAGTTACAGTCATGGAAGTGATGATGAGGGTGACCCTCTGCCTCTGATCTCACCCATAGCATGGCGTAGCAGATTACAGTACAACTATCATCGCCTGCTGTCAGAACTTGAAGTTCGCGGCAATGCCCGCCAGAAAAATTATGCGGTAAAATACGGGGAGACGGAGACATCGGCCTGGAATATCGTAAATTTGTCGGCGGTATATCAATTGTCAGTTTTGTCTATTCGTGCCGGTATCGAGAACCTGTTTGACAAGAAGTATTCTTCATATTCCGACTGGAACAACATACCGCAGAAGGGGCGTAATATTTTTCTGAACTTAACTGTAGAACTGTAAATGAAAAAAGTCGTTATTTGGATTGGAGCACTTGTCATAGGTGCTGTTCTCGGAGTGTTGGGCATTCATCCGCTGAATCAGCTGATGGAGTTTGTGGCAACAATCTATACACGGTTGTTCCAACTGCTGGCAGTACCTACAATCGTATTGGCTGTAATCACCACTTTTGCCACGTTCGGTTCAAAAGGCTCAGGCAGGATTTTCGGCAAGACAATGACCTATACACTGCTCACCACCTTTGCAGCCGCTGCGGTGGGAGCGCTGTTATATGTTCTCATCGCCCCGGGCAATCTTCCTGTGGCAGATATCAGTCTGGCCGACAATTCCCGAATAACAACTCTTGATTCTCAATTATCCTACTACGACCACATCCTTAGCGTTATACCGAACAACATATTACGTCCTGTTCTTGAAGGCAATGTGCTTTCTTTACTGTTGCTGGCCTTTGCCATAGGCATAGGTCTGGCCAAGCTGCCCGAATCAGAAAACAAAGCTGTCATTGTAAAGGGGCTGCTGGGTTTGCAGGACCTGCTGTTCCTGCTTATCCGCGGTCTTATCTGGACTCTGCCGTTGGGTATCGTGGCATTCTCGGCCCAGCTGTCAGCCCAGATATCGGCCGGCGTGATTGCTGACTCCATCGGAAAATATGTGCTGGTGGTGCTTGGCGGCAATTTCATTCAGTTCTTCATTGTGCTGCCGCTGTTCCTGCTGGCACGCGGACTAAACCCCATACATGTTCTGGAGCGTATGATGCCAGCCGTCCTGATGGCTCTCTTTACCAAGAGCAGTGCCGCAACGCTACCGGTCACTATGGAATCGGCAGAGAACCGTCTTGGCGTGCGCAAGGAGGTGTCACGTTTTGTACTGCCCATCTGCACCACCATCAACATGAACGGTTGCGCAGCCTTTATACTGGTGACATCGCTCTTTGTGATGCAGAATGGCGGAACGCCGCTCACGCTTGGAACCATACTGCTTTGGATTCTCATCTCAGTGGTATCGGCAATAGGCAATGCCGGCGTTCCCATGGGCTGTTTCTTCCTCACCCTCTCACTCATGTCAGGTATCGGTGCTCCTGTAGCCATTCTTGGAATAATACTGCCCATCTACACCATCATTGATATGGTAGAGACTGCTGAGAATGTCTGGTCAGACTCCTGCGTCTGCGCAATGACCAACCATGACACAGCAGCACAGTAGGGTCGTTCTGCAACGCCCCCAATATTAGCCTCCATTTAGAATCAGATTCTACACAGAGAACACATTGTTGGCACTTTTTCCGCATTTTCCGGCCAGTTAGGTTGTTTATTCGGCAGATTCTATTTTTGTGATGCACAAAACCGCACCACTGGATGAATGAGGCAAAAGGGATAGACATTGAACTGATCCTGCAGAAGAAATTCGGCAAGGCGCCGCGTCTGCTCACGTGGTACCTTAAGCGTCTTATTCATCAGGATTTCCTGAATGTATTCTTTGCAAAAGGCTACAGCGGTGTGGAATTCTGCACCAAGGCGCTGGAGTACCTGAACATATCACTCCAGGTAGAGGGCACCATTCCGGAGGGCGGTCCGTACACATTTGTATCAAACCATCCGCTGGGAGGCGCTGACGGATTGGCCCTACTGCACATCATAGGGGCAAAGAATCCGGATGTGATGATGCTGGGAAATGATTTCCTGACCAACATTCAGGGGCTTGCCCCGATGATTGTCCCCGTAAACAAGGTGGGAATGCAGAGCCGCGCCCTGAAAGACAACATAGATAACGCTTTCAGCAGCGGTGCCAATATGCTGGTTCTCCCCGCCGGTAAGGTATCAAGAAAGATTGACGGTGTAATCCGGGACCCAAAGTGGAAAAAGACATTCCTGCAAAAGAGCATTGAAACAGGCAGAGCGATAGTTCCCATACATTTTTACGGTACCAACTCACGCCGTTTCTACCGTATAGGCCGGCTTGAGAAATACTTCAAGCTGCGTTTTCCGTTGGGCATGCTCTTCCTGCCCGATGAGATGTACCGTGCTCAAGGCAAAACATACAGGGTCGTAATAGGCAGCCCTATACCGGCAAGCACGTTCGACGAAAGCCGAAGCATCACCCAATGGACTGATTATATGAAAGATATAGTATATGGATTGTAAAAAACAGACAAACACATGGAAAAGATAATTGAACCGGTAGCATTGGAACTTATCAAGGCAGAACTTACGGATGAGCGCAAACTTATGGACACCAACAAAGGCGGCAACGAACTCTATGTGGTGGATTGTCACAATGCCCCCAATACGCTCCGTGAGATAGGACGCCTGCGTGAGATTACCTACCGTGCCGCCGGCGGCTGCTCGGGAAAGTCAATGGACCTTGATGAGTATGACCTGATGGATAAGCCATATCAGCAGATAATAGTATGGGATCCTGATGCACAGGCCATCATAGGCGGTTACCGCTATATCCTGGGTACTGATGTAGGCTTTGATGAGAAAGGCCAGCCCAAGGTTACCTCATCACATCTCTATCACTTTACTGACAAGTTCATCAGGGATTATCTTCCATATACTATGGAGCTGGGCCGTTCATTCGTAAAGCCGGAGTACCAGACTGCGGCAGCCGGACGCAAATCACTCTTTACGCTTGATAATCTCTGGGACGGAATAACCGGAGTGGTACTGAGCAGTCCCGGCATAGACTATCTGTTCGGCAAGATGACCATATACAACTCATATGACAAAGCCGCCCGTGAGTTGATACTGCACTTTCTGGAGAAACATTTCCCTGACAACGACTGCCTGGTACGTCCATATCAGACAATGGTTCCTGATACAGACCCCAGAATTCTTGAACTGCTCCTTAATGATGACCGCCTCAAGGCCGATTACCGCAACCTAAAGGATGCCGTACACCGCCTGGGCACAAACATCCCGCCGCTCATCAACTCATACATCAACACGTCATCAACCATGAAGATATTCGGCTCCACGATAAATGATGAACTGTCAGATGCCATTGAGACCGGCCTGATGATCCGTTTCAGCGAGATTAATCTGGAAAAGAAAGAGCGTCACATCCGGGCCTTCATAGAAAAACGCATGCCACGTTTCCGCCGCATCCGCCGCACAGACCTGATAACTCCGGAGATAGAATTCAAATAATGTGTTATCTTTGCCTTGTTTGTAACCAATTCCACACTTAATTATGAGGAAACCTATTATAGTCCTTGCATTTTTATCCCTGTTAGGATGTTCCGGAAATAAGAGTACCTCCTTGTTATTACCTGATGACATTATTGAGGATGTGAATTTTGAAGACATCGCCTGTGATGTCCGGGTATTCTCCGTTAAGAGTCCCTATCTGATGGAGGGCATAGAGACGTGCCAGGGTATAGGCGATCTGTTGTTCTGCATTTCAGAGAATCATCGGGTTATATATTGGATAAAAGGAGACTCGGTTATAGCTAAGCTTGACAAATATGGAAGGGGGCACGGAGAGTATCTCTGGATTGAAAGCTGTGCATACACTCCTGATGACAGCATCCTGTTTATCCGTACCACCGATAACAGGCTGATAAGGTATCAGGGCCTGAACTGTAACTACATGGGCGAGTGCTCTGATTTTCCGGGAGTATCAAGACTATATGCATTAAACGGCAGGACGCTGCTTGCCCAAAGTTCCGTACCGGGAGATGACAACATTCATCATCAAGGTCTGTATCTGATAGATGCTGAAACCGGTGAAATAGGCAGGAATGTCTGCCCTATGGATTATGCCCAGCATTCTTTCTATAACGGCAATATATACCAGACCGCTGATTCCATCATGTTTATCATACCCGGACCGGGTGATGATGACAATGTTCTTTACCTTTTAAAAGATGAGCAGTTGAGCCCGCTACTCACATTCAGATATGAAGACAAATGGAGAATACCGGAGAGCGTGCTTATAAGGGAACTCAGCACAGATTACGCAAGTGATGCCGCCAGAATCCAAAAAATGATTGCTTTGGGACAATACAGAATGAAGGAGCCGTTCTGCAACGGCGGTACTTACCTGTTTTATTCTGATGGGCGACTGATGTTCTGGAGCTTATCAGATTATTTTGTCCTCAACATCATAAAGAATAACGATGTGAGGCGTTACCATGTTACATTACCCGGATTTGATAAATACTTGAACCCTAACGCTGTCTTGGGCGGTTATTATGTCACGGTCTTCAACTCATTATTCAAAAGCGAGATTGAAAATGAGAAAGAACTCACACCTCTGGGCCGACAGATAAAAAAAGAGATAGACAGCAGCGACGGAAATCCCGTACTCCTGCTATACCATATCAAATGACACAGTAGTGACCAAAAGGCCGGACAGCTATCAAAACTGTCCGGCCTTTCTATTTTTTGACACAAGGAACTGACCCTACCGTGTCATTATATCAAAGTTCTTTGATCTGTTCCTCAGTCAGGCCTGTAATCTCAGAAATCAGAGATAAGTCAAGCCCTTTTTCCTTCATCGCTTTAGCAGTTTTAGCTATACCTTCAGCAAGTCCTTTAGCTTCACCATGCATGATGGCTGTGGCGAGCTGGCTCTCACGATCCATCTCAGCCATCATCTGGCGTACATATTTCATCTGCATATCCTCATTCATGTGAGCAAACATACACGTTTCAAAGAACTTATCCAAACCTTTTCCAAGAAATTCTTTCGGCATTACCTTCATCACACCCATATTCTTAATTGCATAAAGTATAAAATCCTGAAATGATGACAACTCTGACGTAGTCTTACGGAACTTAGGCAGTTCTACCGTAATGTAGTGAACACTGTCTGTAAACTGTGCATTTTCATCCTCATCCTCACGAATACTGAAATGACGTATTACCCTGCTGCTCTTATTAACTCCCTGAAGCTCAAAATCCAATATTCCGATGGTATATATAGGCGGCAGCTTATACCTAAGGTAGTTGGGATGTTTTCCCATGGGGGATGCGCCCTGACCTACCCTGTTCCTGATAGGATAACTGGAGTAGAATACCATGCGGTCATTGAAATCATCATGAGGGCAAACCTGCATCTCTATTGTCAGCGATGAGCCGTCATCGGTTTCACAATAGATGTCAAATATACCACCCTGAGCATCCTCTCTATCGGGTTCCTGCTCCTGGGGCCCCAACTGAACACTCTTGATATGTTTCTCAGGCAATAAACCTTTAAGGAGCAACAGCAGAATATCCTCATGCCCTTGTGTACCAAAGGTCCACTTGAACGCAAAATCCCGCTTCAAATCGATAAAGGTGATTCCTAACTCCGCTGCCATCTTAAGGAGCCGCGATTCATTCTCACTCACTGGTTGTTGCTTTTTCATAGTGCAAACAATAAATTGGTTAAACAATAATGGTATCCATAACAATCAAGGGGCATCCCATCTGACACACATATGCCTTGTGGAATGCCCCTTGGTATCAGATGGAGCAAAGATATGTCATTATATGCAATTATCCAAAGATGACACAGGGAAACGACCCTACTGTGTCAATGGCATCCCAAGTTGCTCGGTTGGTACGGTGGGCTCTAGAGAGTTCCTGCTCTTGATGCTTGGACAAAGAATATATTGTAATGCAGGTATTTTTTTATATGTTTGCGGATTATTAAGAACCTAAATATGAAAAGGATTATCTCATTACTTTCTATATCTGCTCTATTCCTGGGAATAGTATCTTGTGATGATGAGAAAAGCTTAGAAACACAAGAAAAAGCTGTGGTTGTAACCGGTGATGCTACTGAAGTTGCCACACATACGGCAGTATTATCTGGAACTGCAAATATTACACCTGGTAATGGTGAGATCAAAGTAGGCATACTATATTCTCTGGAAGAGAACATTACATCCTATAATAGCACAGAACTAGTTGCTAAAGAATTAGACAGCAACAACAACTACGCCCTGACAGCCACAGATTTGAAAGCTGGCCGTAAGTATTACTACTGTGCTTTTGTATATCAAGGTGGCGTATGGTTCAAAGGAGAAGTCAAAACATTTAACACTCTTACTATTCAGCTCGTTACAGAATATGTTGACTTAGGTCTGAGTGTCAATTGGGCGACGTGTAATGTGGGTGCTGAAAAACCTGAAGACCTTGGAGACTATTATGCATGGGGCGAAACTGAAACCAAAAGTAAATATAACTGGAATACTTACAAGTGGTATATAAGTGGTATCCCTACTTTAGCTAAATACGATGGCGAGAATTATTTATCTAGCCCATTGGATGATGAGGATGATGTAGCCCATGTCTTATGGGGTGGTAATTGGAAAATACCAACACCTGAACAATATCAAGAACTTATAGGAAATACCATTTTTGAATGGGTTGCTCAAGGTGATGTTAATGGCTATAAGATTACAAGTAAAATTGATGGTTATACTGACAAATCTATTTTTATACCAGCCAAGTTGGATAAAAGTGGTGCAAGTCTCTATTACGCATATGGTCAATACTGGTTAAATGATGGTTGGGGTAAAGGTGCACAAACCATTCAAATTATGAATAGGGATTATAATGAGATGGGATTTATATTGAGTTCCGCAGAACGTTGTCGTAATTGTTATGTAAGACCTGTATGTAAATCTGAAACTTGGAAAGGTATTACTAGCGTAGAATTAAATAAAGATACTATCGTAGCTTTACAAGATTACCAGGTTCTTGAATTATATGCTGATGCCAAGATAGATAGCGTTAGTTACAATTATTTCCCAATTATATGGAAATCAGATAATCCTGATGTCGCATCACTTTCTGCATCCACATGGGGGTATAATGATATTACAGGTCGAGCTGTGTATGTAATCCTGGGGTCTGAAGGCACAGCTACTATTACTGCAACATGTATGGGTGTAACCGCCAAGTGTGTAGTTATTGTAAAACATGCTGTTAGCGAGTATGTAGATCTTGGATTAAGTGTAAAGTGGGCGACATGTAACATAGGAGCATCATATCCTGAATATTCTGGAGGCACATTTCAATGGGGTGACACTACTTATAATTATAATAATGGTTGGTCAGAAAACAGATTTTGCAAGAACGGCAGTGAAACCCAACTGACTAAATACTGTACAAATAGTTCATATGGATATGAAGGATTTGTAGATAATTTAACCACCCTACAACCAGAAGATGATGCAGCACATATTATGTGGGGCGGTGAATGGCGTATGCCTACAAAAGATGAAATGAAAGAATTGATTGATAATTGTACATGGGAAAAGATTGAATGTATTAAGAATAATATTTTTGGTTATAATCAATCCTATACGTATTTTAAAGTAACAAGTAATAAGGATGGATTTAAAGGTCATTTTATACTTATACCTATAGGTAATTACTGGGCAAGTACGCTAGATGACGATCCAGATTCGTGGATGACTTCATCATATGCAGCGTCACATTTATTATTATCATCAGATAACGATGGCACATATACGATTGGTTCTAAATCTCGCAGTCAGTGTCATTACATACGACCCGTTTGTCCATAACCACCCTCTTACTATACTATAAATAGCTGGTGGGCACTTGCTCACCAGTTTTTGATTTCCTCTGCACTGAGCCGAGAAAGCACAAAGGCTGAGGTATCTGATACGCAGTAATCAATTATCGGATTTTATACAAATGACACAGGGAACCGACCCTACTGTGTCACGACCCTGCTGTGTGATTTAAATACAACAAGGGGAGTTTTTGATACACTATTATTGTGCCGTTATTCATAATTTTGCATCGGCCTAAAGACTTACAGATGAAATACAGCACCACTTATCCCATAACGGCATCGCAGATGGACGGTAATTACCGGCTTACCATAGACGGCATCCTGTCATTCCATGAAAATACTGTTGCACGATATCTCACCAGCCTGGGCCTGGCGGCATTTGACATGCAGAAACAGGACAAGACATGGATTATATCAGAGATCAATCTTGACCTGCAGGGTGAGCCCGCCATCTGGACTGAGGATATCATACTGACGGTGTGGATAAGTGAGATGTCATCATTGAGGATATGGTTTGAGTTTACCGCCGTAGAATCTCACACCGGGAGAATGGCTGCCTGCGGCAACAGTTGCTGGTCACTCATCTCCATGTCTGAGCGCAAACCTGTATCATGCGACGGCATTATTCCTCCGGATGAACTGGTGCCGGATATGCTCCTGGGGCCGCATCGCCGCAGGAAACAATTGAACATGACCGAAGAACCATCGGACACCCTTGGTCATACCATTAACCTGATAGACCTGGATTTCAACGGCCACACCAATAACCGCCGATATGTCCAGATGGCTCTTATATGCTTTAAGCCGGATTTCATAGAGAAACACCGTCCGGACTCTCTCAGCATAAGGTTTATACATGAATCACGTATGGGTGATACCATAATGAATCACACCTATCCCACGGAGGAACCAAACACATTCCTGTGCATAACAACCAACGGCCTTGGCCAGGAACTCTGCCGGGTGACCAGCCACTGGAAAGAAAAAGAACCGCTTTCCGATATATCAGAATTCAACTACATCCGCAATTAGAATCCAAGCAAAAGTTTTACATTTGCGCTCGCAATGAAAAAACATTTCTATGAACAATACTTTTGAGCGCATTTTTACCTGTATTACTCTAATATTCGCAATCACGACCGGCCAATATGTCAGAGCCAGCCATATCACTGATACAGAGAAAAGTGTAATTATTCTTACATCTGATTCCGCCAGCATTGAGACTCAGGAGATAGAGGTTACGGCCTCACGCATCAAGACAGCACTGCCTGATGCATCACGCATAATAGGCGTAATGACCCAAGAGCAGATAGGAACATACCCGGTGCAATCTGTCAATGACATACTGAAATATGCAGTGGGCGTTGATGTACGCCAGCGTGGTCCTATGGGTGCGCAGACTGATGTAGGAGTGCGCGGAGGCAACTTTGAGCAGGTGGCCATACTGCTTGACGGCATAAACATCTGTGACCCCCAGACAGGCCACAACTCATTTGATTTCCCTGTGGATATGAGCGACATAGACCATATTGAGGTGCTTGAGGGGCCGGCAGGCAGGGCTTACGGCTCTTCATCACTCATGGGAGCCATCAACATAGTCACTAAGACTGCTGTACATACATCGGGCCAGGCACATCTTGAGGCAGGCAGCTGGGGGTATGCTGCAGGCGGTGCCAGAGCCGCTGCGGTTAATGGTGGCTGGAACAATATGCTGACGGTCAATTACGGTCGCAGTGACGGATACAGCCGCAGCAAGGCAGGCCATCTTAACGCAGACATGGAGTACAAGAAGGTTTTCTATAAAGGCGGATACACCGATAATGACATCCAGGTAAACTGGCACGCCGGCGCCAGCATAAAGGACTGGGGCAGCAACACCTTCTACTCTGCCAAGTATGATGAACAGTTTGAGCATACCGTAAAGACTTACACCGCCCTGCAGGCTGAGAACAAGGTGGGACGGGTACATATTCACCCCAGCGCCTGGTGGAACCATAATGAAGACCGCTTTGAACTGATTCGCGGCAGTGAGGATGCCGTCAAGTTCAACTACCACCGCTCTGATGTAGCAGGCGTAGGTTTCAACAGCTGGTTTGACTGGACATTGGGACGCACCGCAATAGGCGCTGAACTCAAGAATGAGAATCTTGTAAGCGGCAATCTGGGTGAGCCGTTGGCGGAGCCCAAGCATATAAAAGACACAGACCGTGATTACACCTTGGGCCTTAACCGCACCAACATAAGCTTCATTCTGGAGCATAACCTGAATATCAGGCGGTTTGCCCTGAGCGCCGGCGTTATAGGAGTGAAAAACTCATGGAACGGTATGGATATGCGTTTCTATCCCGGTGTTGACTTGAGCGTGAGGCTGGGCAGCGGTCTCAAGCTGTTTGCCACATATAACACATCGCTGCGCCTGCCATCGGTCACTGAACTCTATTACAGCGTAGGCGGTTACAAGGCCGATAAGCACCTCAAGCCTGAGGAACTGCAAGCCGTAGATCTGGGCCTTAAGTATGCCGATTACCGCGGCATTCAGGCATCGGCATCACTCTATTATAACCGTTGCTCCAATATGATTGACTGGATAATGGACCTGACACAACCTGAGGATCAGCGTCACTGGGAATCAGTCAATTTCACTGAGATAAACTCATTTGGTGCTGAACTTACAGCAAACATCAGCCTTGAGACCTTGTTCCCCGGCCAGCGTCTATTCAAATCAATTGATGTGGCTTACAACTATATCAATCAGGAGAAGGTTAACGTACCTGACATCCAGAGCCGCACCACCCTTGAGTACCTCAAGCATAAGGCGGTGGCTGGAATGCACTTCAACCTGCCGCTTAACCTGGAGCTCGGCGTGAACTGCCGCTACCAGGACCGCGCCGGCTCATTTACCGATGTTGACGGCCAAGTACGCCCATATGAGCCATACAGCATCCTTGATGCCCGCCTGCAATGGAGCTCCGGCCCCTACAACATCTACCTGGAGGGAAACAACCTGACAGACAAACAGTACTTTGATTACGGCTCCATACCCCAACCCGGCTTCTGGGCAATCATAGGATTCAATATATCATTGGATTCCAGCTGCACCAGGTAAAACTAAACCCTCACAAGCAAAGCAAGTGAGGGTTTAGTTTTACGCGACCGGAGGGAGCTAAGCGAAGTGAAACGAAGCGCGTTTCCAGAAGGAAACTAAAAAAAGGTTGTTTCAAATACGCAGAATGTTTCCATCCCGAGGCTTTTTAGCCAAAGGCGCCTAAAGCCCAAAACACCCGAGCGCCAAAGGCGCGAGCGCCCGCCGGATGGTTAATTATTTACCTTTAGGCTTCTCGCCTGCAGCAGATTTAAGTCTTGCCACCTGTTTCTCCAAAGCCTGGATCTTCTTATCCTGATTACTGATAGTAGTCTGGAAAGCATTGAGCTCCTCAGTGTCAATATCCAGAGGCAGCGCCCAGTTGACCCTCTGCAGGAAATCACCAAGTATGTTCATGTAGTTGGTGAATGCATCATACGGAGATTCATATATTCCGCGATCCATTGACACTGCGTTGTTCTTGGTGGTCATGAAACGGAAGTTATTGCTTGCCTGCAGATAATCCCAGTCCTGACGGATATGCTTGTCACCAGTAAGAATAACGCGCTCACCTATTGAATAGAGCTTGTTGAATGCCTCACGCTGCATCACGTTACCCAGCCAGCAACTGATATCGCGCTCCTCATCAGTCCATGACATGGGGTACGGCACCTCTATCTCTGATACTGACTTGTGTGTCTTAATTACCTCCGATGGAGTCTGGAAGCCTATGCCACGTTCCTTAGCGGCTGCGGGCAGATTGCTTATGAATTCAAGTATGTTGGAGCTGAGCGGCTGATAAATGCCAAGTGCGCACAGTTCCATGAAGATGTTGAATACGCCATCCTCCTCCGGACTCTGGGCAATCCAGTCCATATACTTATCGGCCATAAGCGGATAGGCCTCCCATGATGGATTTGAGAAACGCAGGCTTATGTCATCAGACAGCTTGTAGTCACGGGTAAACACCTTGAGGTTGGGGTTCTGTACGCAGTGATACAGGTAATGGGGGCTCTTCCAGCCGAGTATATGCTTGGCACCCTCAGTAAGTATGCCCTTGAATCCCATATCGGCCACCATACCACCTATCTCATCATCATAGATGAGGCTGGAGTTGCGGAACACCTTGGGTTTCTGTCCAAACAGCTGGTTGATTTTGTCAACCTGACGCTTCACCTCATCACGGAATGACTGCTCGCCGTTGGGGGCAAGTGAAGCCAGACCGTGTGAATACGGTTCTGCTATGAACTCCACACATCCGGTTCCGTTCAGCTCCTGCAGCAGGTCTATCACCTGCGGAGCATAGCGTTCCAGCTGCTCCAGACCTACGCCTGACAGAGACAGAGCCAGCTTGAATGCGCCCTCACTCTCACGGGCCATATTGATAAGCGTATTGAGAGCGGGAACATATGAATTCTCAGCTATGTTGTTAATACTCGTGTCATTTGCATAGTCATCAAAATAATAATGGTCTGTGCCTATGTCAAAGAAACGGTATCTCTTGAGATGGATTATCTGATGAATCTCAAAATACAGACAGATTGTTTTCATATCCTGATTCTTTATTTATTTCCAATTATTTGATTCCCAGCAGTTTCTTGTAACGTGCCAGAATACGCTCTCCCACCTTATCCCAGGTGATGGCATCGACCTCTTTCTTACCCTCCACCTTGAGGTACTCGTAGAGTGCCGGATAGTTGCAGATGGAGTAGATGGCATCGGCCATAGCGTGAATGTCCCAGTAGTCCACCTTGATGCATTTCTCAAGGATCTCTGCGCAGCCTGACTGCTTGGAGATGATGGTGGGTACCTCACACTGCATTGCCTCCAGCGGTGAAATACCGAACGGCTCCGATACTGAAGGCATGATATAGACATCACTGGCCTTGAGGCACTCATATACCTGCTTGCCTTTCATGAATCCCGGGAAATGGAAACGGTCTGCAATGCCGCGGTCAGCCGCCATAAGAATCATGGCGTTCATCATATCACCGCTGCCGGCCATGCAGAACCTGATATCATGGGTACGCTTAAGCACCAGCGCCGCAGCCTCCACAAAATACTCGGGGCCTTTCTGCATGGTGATACGCCCCAGGAATGTAACCACCTTCTCATGAGGTTTCTTTTGCGGAACTATATCCTGAATCTCCTGCGGCAGAGGCTCCACGGCATTATGCATGGTTGATACCTTACGCGGATCCTGATGGTACTTGTTGATGACCGTCTGGCGGGTAAGTTCACTCACACACATTATGTGGTCAGCATAATCCATACCGTTTTTCTCTATGGCATAAACGGTGGGATTCACATTACCACGGCTACGGTCAAAATCAGTAGCGTGCACGTGTATCACCAACGGCTTGCCGCTCACCTGCTTGGCGTGTATGCCTGCGGGATAGGTAAGCCAGTCATGTGAGTGGATTATGTCAAACTGCTCCGTGCGTGCTACAACACCTGCCACGATTGAGTAGTTGTTTATCTCCTCATGCAGATTATCCGGATATCGGCCAGAGAACTCTATACAACCCAAATCATTGGTGTACAGATTATTAAAATCAGCATAAATGTGGTCACGGAAACGGTAATAGTCCTCTGAGTCCATCCACGGATACCTTGACCTCAGAACGCTGTTATCAGGATTACGCCATACCACAGGCACGGTGTTCATGCCCACAATCTTCATGAAGCTCTGATCCTCATCGCCCCACGGTTTGGGCAGGCAGAACGTGATATCCACATTCCCCTGATTTGCCAGTCCTCTTGTCAATCCGAAACTGGCTGTTCCCAATCCTCCCAGGATATGGGGCGGGAACTCCCAGCCGAACATCAAAACCCTCATAGCTATCTTTTATTCAAATTCATTAATCATTTTAATGGTACGCAGTATCTCAGCCACATTCATGGCGAATGATACCGCTCCCCTGCCCTTGAACGGCGGGTTTCCGTCAAACAGTTCAGGCAGTGAACCGATGCAGTGCGATGTCATCTCATCCTCATAACCTATCATCTGGCGTTCCACAAATGAGAGACCGCTATGCTTGAACACCTTGAGGTATGCCTCAAAGTAGAACCCGGCCAGCCAAGGCCATGCCGTACCCTGATGGTAGGCGTAATCACGCTCACGCTGCGGACCCACATAGTTGGGATTGTAACCCATGCTCTTGGGGCTGAGTGAACGCAGTCCCTTGGGGGTAAGCAATTCCTTGGTCACTATGTCCACCACGGCTTTCTGCTGTTTCTGATCCAGCGGTGAGTAATCAAGTGCCACCGCGAATATCTGGTTAGGACGCACACTCCAATCAGGGGCGTCCTTGTCAACAAAGTCATACAGATAGCCGTACTGGTTCAGGAATGTCTTTACAAAAGACTTGCCTACCTGGGCAGCAAGGCTTTCCAGACGCTTTGAGTAATCAGCCTTACCGAACTCACGGGTCAGGTCTGCCACAAACATCAGGGCGTTATACCATAGAGCGTTTATCTCAACCACATAACCGGTACGCGGTATCACCGGAACGCCATTGGCCGTAGAGTTCATCCAGGTCTCAGCCTTCTCCTTACCGTTTATGTGTACCAGCCCGTTGCTGTGCACAAAGAAGTTGTAATGGCGGTTATGACGCAGAAAATCCATCATATCCGTAAGCAGCTTACCGTATCTGTGCCATGCCTGTTCCCTTGACACCTTCTTGGCATATTGCTGGATACACCAGACCGCCCACAGGAATACATCAGGATGCTCCATCTCATAAATCTGGAGCGTACTGGGCACACCCTTGATAAATGCGTGTATAGCCTCCTGGGCAGTATTCATCACGCTCTCAAACTCACTGACCTCACGTATTGAGAGGGTAAGTCCGGGCAATGACACAAACAGGTCACGGGCGCGGCACTTGAACCACGGGTAGCCTGCCAGTATATAGTGATGCCCGCCAACCTTGTTATGGAACTGGTGTGCGGCGTTCTTAAGGCAGTGGTAGAAATTGTCACGCGGGGTACGCTCATTGGCCTCAACGGTAAAGGTACGCTTGAGACCTTTAGTCTTTACTTCCGATAAGCCCGCGGAGAATACTATGCTCTCACCCTTATTAATAGGCATCTCAAAATAGCCGGGCACATAAAGATCCTCATTAAAGTCATATCCGCGCTCCAGCTCCTTGGAGTACTCGAACTTGCGGTACCAGTCAGGGCGGAACACAAACTCATTCTCCTTACTGAACTGCATGAACAGTTCCGGATAACCCGGATACATTGAGGTAGCTATGCCGTTCTCCACCTGGCGATACTCACGGCTGGCATTACTGTTCTCATGAGTAAACTGACGCACGCTACGGAATGCCAGGAATGGCTGGAAACGCAGTGTTGTCTCAGAGTGTGCATCGAGCAGTGTATATCGTATAAGTATGCGGTTCTCATTATGCTCAAACAGCTTTTCTTTCTTGAGCAGCACACCGCCCACACGATATATGGTGGTAGGAACCTTGTCACAGTTGAATTCCCTTATATACTTGTGTCCCCTGGGGCTGAAATTGTATCCCCAGTACTGATGCAATCCCAGATTGAATGCTGCTCCATGCTGAATGACCGTTTCATCAAGAGAGGAGATAAGTACGTGATTCTCATTATCAAGTTCAGGAAGCGGAACCACCAGCAGACCGTGGTACTTGCGTGTATTACAGTCAACTATGGTAGTGCAGTGATATGCGCCTGAACGGTTGGTACGCAGAATCTCCCTTGGAAGTGTCTCTTCCAGATTGGTCATTAATGTCTTTTCAAAACGCAGATAACTCATTTGTTTTGTATATAGTCTTGTTTATTATACGCTGATTCTGCAAATAAATGCAAAATAATAGTCCCTGTTCAAAATTAGATTACACAAATATAAACACAAAAAGCATAAATTAGGTAAATTTGCGCGATAAAAAATCGAATATACAAGAAATTATCAACAATATGAACAGGATTGTATCCAAACAACAGTTTTCAGAGAACGTTTTCAAGTTTGAGGTAGAGGCCCCTCTCATTGCAAAATCACGCAGGGCCGGTCACTTCGTAATCATCCGCATCGGTGAGAAAGGTGAGCGAATTCCGCTTACAATAGCAGATTCCGATGTCAAGCGCGGCACCATAACACTGGTTGTTCAGCGCATAGGTCTTTCCACTAACAGGCTCTGCAAGCTGGAGGTTGGCGATATGATCACAGACGTGGTAGGTCCTCTGGGCCAGGCCACCCATATTGAGAAGTTCGGAACAGTGCTCTGCGCCGGCGGCGGTGTAGGTACAGCTCCCATGCTCCCCATCATCAAGGCTCTCAAGGAGGCCGGCAACAAGGTTATCGCAGTTCTTGCAGGCCGTACCAAGGAGCTCATAATCCTTGAGGATGAGGTACGCAAGTATGCCGATGAGACCATCATCATGACCGATGACGGTTCATACGGTAACAAGGGTGTGGTAACCGTAGGCATGGAAGAGGTAATCAACCGCGAGAAGGTTGACAAGTGCTTTGCCATCGGCCCCGCCATCATGATGAAGTTCTGCTGCCTGCTCACTCAGAAATACAATATCTCTACCGATGTTTCACTCAACACCATCATGGTGGACGGTACCGGTATGTGCGGTGCCTGCCGTGTAAGTGTGGGCGGTAAGACCAAGTTCGTATGCGTGGACGGTCCTGAGTTTGACGGCCACGAAGTTGACTGGGACGGTATGATGAAGCGTATGGGCGCCTTCAAGGAGACCGAGCGCGAGGAGATGAAGAAACTTGAGGAGTCAGTTGCTGCTGCTCCCGCCGCCGATAAGGCTGAATGCTGCTGCGGTGGTAGCAAGGCTAAGGCTGAGGTTGAGCCCATTGAGGTTCTCACTGACCGCAACGCCCAGTGGAGAGCCGATCTGCGCGCTACCATGAAACCCAAGGACCGCACCGCCATTGAGCGCTGCGTCATGAACGAGCTGGCACCTGACTACCGTCGTCACAGCCGCAAGGAGGAGGTTAACCAGGGGCTTACTGAAGAGCAGGCTCTTCTGGAAGCCAAGCGTTGCCTTGACTGCGCCAACCCATCCTGCATGGAGGGCTGCCCCGTAAACATTGAGATTCCTTCATTCATCAAGAATATTGAGCGCGGCAACTATCTGGCTGCTGCCAAGGTAGTCAAGCACACCAGTGCTCTGCCCGCTGTCTGCGGCCGCGTGTGCCCGCAGGAGAAGCAGTGCGAGAGCAAGTGCATACACCTTAAGATGGGTAAGAAACCTGTTGCCATAGGTTACCTGGAGCGTTTCGCTGCTGATTACGAGCGTGAGAGCGGCAACATCTCAGTTCCTGAGGTTGCAGCATCAAACGGCAAGAAGATAGCAGTCATCGGCTCAGGTCCTTCAGGCCTCTCATTTGCAGGCGATATGGCCAAGTTCGGTTATGATGTAACCGTATTCGAGGCTCTGCATGAGATTGGCGGTGTGCTCAAGTACGGTATTCCTGAGTTCCGTCTGCCCAACAAGATTGTTGACGTTGAGATTGAGAACCTGCAGAAGATGGGTGTAAAGTTCGTAAAGGACTGCATCGTCGGCAAGACCATCAAGGTAAGCGAGCTTGAGCAGGAGGGTTACAAGGGCATTTTCGTAGGCTCAGGTGCCGGTCTGCCCAACTTCATGAACATTGAGGGTGAGAACCTTATCAATATAATGTCATCAAACGAGTACCTTACCCGCGTCAACCTGATGGATGCCGCAAGCAAGGAGTCCGATACCCCTGTAACATTCGGTAAGAAGATGATGATAGTAGGTGGCGGCAACACCGCTATGGACTCTGTCCGCACCGCACTACGTCTGGGTGCCGAGCGCGCCATGATCGTTTACCGTCGTTCTGAGGAGGAGATGCCTGCCCGTCTGGAGGAGGTTAAGCACGCCAAGGAAGAGGGTGTCGAGTTCATGACTCTGCACAACCCCATCCGCTACATCGGCGATGAGAACGGCCGCGTAAAGCAGGCTGTACTTGAGAAGATGGAGCTCGGAGAGCCCGATGCCAGCGGTCGTCGCAGCCCGGTTCCCACAGG
>DBYQ01000039.1:2076-37582 GCA_002310015.1 Bacteroidales bacterium UBA1182 | reverse complement strand
GGCCGCAAGAACACCATCGCCGTAAACGAGAGCATGCAGTCATCAATACCCACAATATTTGCCGGTGGTGACATCGTACGCGGAGGTGCTACCGTAATCCTGGCCATGGGTGACGGCCGCAAGGCAGCCGCTTCAATGCACGAATCACTCAGCAAGTGATAAGGAATCATTAAAATGAAAAAGGGGACGGATCCGTCCCCTTTTTTCATCTTACTACGACCTTACGGCCGTTTATGATATAGATGCCGGGAGAGAGATTCCCGCCAACCACCTTGCGTCCCATAAGGTCATACACAGTCTGCTCTGCCTTCGGCCGGGTAAATAAGTCAACCTTAAGTACGTCACCCTGCAACGGGATGAATGACTCCTTGGATGACAGTTGTGCATATACGCCGAACGGATTCAGCACAGTGGCTGAAGTTATCCTGCGAAATCCCCATCTGCCGTCCTGACAATCAAGCACATAGTCTCCTATGCGCAGGCTTGATTCCACATAAACGCCACGGAACATTGCCGATAATGCCAATGAACGGTAAGATACATTACCACTGCCTTTGATGGTTACCGTGCCCTGCCCTTTTATGACCACAGGAGTGTGTGCCAGGATGGTATCGGTCCGTTCAAGTCCCAATTCTGAGGTTACCACATAGACTTCGGTGCCGGCGGGGACCGATGCATTGAACGGAACCATGACAAAACTGTATTCATCAACGTCAAGAGTAAGTTCGGCCTGATGTGCCGCAAAAGCACGCATAGGCCTGAAATCACCTCCATCGGGAGTGAGGGTCAGTCTGGAGCAACTGTCACCGCGTACCACGTTCGCATTGGTTAAGTTCACGTCTTGGGCCACATACACTATCCTGTTTCCCGACAGCCATGGCAATGTCACAGGCAGATCCGTCACCTTTGACATATCAAGACTGACACAGTTGGCATCGGAAGAATACTCCAGTACGTTTCCGTCATCCTCCACATATCCGCCGCTTAAAGTGGCATAATAGGGATTAGTGGCACCGGACAGATATACATCACCGAAAGTGATGCTCAATTTTGACGACCAGTTATTGTTGGTCATGGAGATGATACCGGTACAACCGTCAGAAAGAGTCTTCGAGGAGAGGTCAAACACCATGTCAAAATTCTCCCTTTTGCTCAGGTCAAGGTCACCATAGTCATGTGAAGCCACATAGCCGTTGGAATTGACATATATCAGAGTGGTCTTGGCCGAACTGTAGTTGTATGATGACGATACGCTTTTTACGTGCATCACCAGCTTGTCATACCGCGCATTAAGCATTACATAGCCGTCAATCGTATTGGTTTTTGAGGAGATCAGCGGATTTTCGTGGTCAAAAGTAAAGGTATTACCGCTCATCTTGTATTTTGTACCGAACAGACTGAGTGCATACATGTCATCAAGGCGGTCATAACGGGTTGTGCTGCCTTTCATATCCGATACGTGGCGTTCACGGCTTTTCACAAACAGAACCGTAGTCACGCACTGCGGGGCAATAGTGGCCACCGGACGGCAAGTCTCGCTTTCAGGGGCAAGATTGGTCGAACTGAAATTTGACGTCTTGGACGTGGTGTACATTTTACCTCCCAATGTATAGAACGGAAGGTCCAGTGTAAGACTGACACTGACGTCCGATGAGTTGGCCATAACGACAATCACAGTATCGCCAGTCTGTGACAGGTAGGCCGATCCCTCCAGTCCGCCCCCGAATGAAGCGTCAACACGCGTCATACCAGTGACAAAACGTGCAAAATGAGCCATGATGTATCCTCGTTTTGTAACCACGCCGCTAGTTGTCCCCATCTGTCCGTCTCCCAACAGACCGTAATACCGTTTGGCGGCATAATGTACCCACGCGTTGAAATCGCCCAGCATACAGACGTTTATGGCACGGAAGAAATCAAAGAAGTCCTTAGAAAAATCAAAATTACGGTTCGAAGGCTGGTTCTCGTTCCAGTTGATAAGATACTCAGTCATCCATAACTCCTTGCCCTTTGCAGCCAGTTTCTTATAGGCAGACTGGATTCCACCGTACTGATGGCCGCCGTAAATATCAAAACCGTTCAGCACATCGGTACTGTTAAGTGCGTTGGCATAGCTGTCACTTACCGCCAGCGTTTCGGGTGCCATGACCTTACAGCTTATGGTAGGACCGTATGTCTTGACAAATGATGCTATATCCGAAGCGGACCAGAGACAACCGGCATAACTGGCCTGCCAGTCAGGTTCGTTCTGGATACTTATGGCGTCAAGCTCAACGCCGTTGCTCCTCATATACTGGACATAATCCTCAAGATACTGGGCATAATCCGCCCAGTTTTCCTTTTTGAGGTAGCCCAGTTCACCATCATCGTTCTTTGCATTTGAAGTGCCGTTGGTTTTCCACTCTGCAGGTTGGCCCCATGGCGATGCGAACACGATAAGCCCTTTGCTTTTGGCTCTTTTGGCTGTTTCCAGAGACTGCCACCAGTTATTTTTTCCGATTGGAATATACAGACGCATTATATTGCATCCCACAGAGCTGCCGTCACCCCATACCTTATCGATTTCGGCCGTCGACATGTGGTTATACCCGAACTGAGGTGAACACACGAATCCGCCGAAACCGGTTATGCGCTGATGTTTTGTCTGTGAGTCAATACGCGCCGTGGCTTGTGTCTGTGCAGATAATCCTGCCGGCAGAACCATTACGCCACAAAGAATCAGGAGTCGCGCAATTCTTTTCATATTCGCAGTATTTTTGAATTATAATACTGCAAACATACACATTTTTACTTCAAGAATGCAAAGAAAACGGCTATTACCAGAAAAATGAAAGAGACCAGGTGGTTCCAGTGGAGCGACTGGGTTTTGAAGCAGAAGGCTAAAATGAGTGAGAATACGATGAGTGAGATACACTCCTGGATGACCTTGAGCTGGACCAGGTTGAACGGGCCGCCGTTGATATCGGACCCCAGTCGGTTGGCGGGAACCATAAAGCAGTACTCAAACAGAGCCAGACCCCAGGATGCCAGTATAATAAGGATAAGAGGCCAGTCTGTAGTTATTTTCATCTCCTGAAGCTTGAGGTTGCCGTACCATGCAAAAGTCATGAATATGTTTGATGTCACCAGAAGCAATACGGTTGCAATTCCTTTCATATTTGTCTCTATTATAAAATGCGGTGCAAAAGTAGCAAATAATTATATATCTTTGCCTGTATGAAATACATCAGAATCACCATATTATTGCTCTTGGTAAGCCTGGGAGTATCATCGCAGACTCTCCAGCAAGGCCGTAATTATTTTTCACAGGGTGACTATGTGAAGGCCAAGCCCATAATGCTCAAGTATCTCAAGCAGAAACCCGATGATGCCAGCCGAAACTACTGGTACGGAGTATGCTGCATGGAAACCGGTGAGCAGGAGAAAGCAATTCCGTATCTGGAGAAAGCCGCTGCCAAAAAGATATACAAGGCATACCGCGCGCTGGGCGAATTCTATATGGACAATGAGGATTACCAGCCAGCCATAACCAATTTTGAAAAGTTTGTAAGCGGCATATCCACCGACAAAGAACTGCACGACCCGGCACTGGAGGAGCGTTTTACCATTATGGCCGATAGCCTGAAGGCCCTGTTCCGCATGATACGCAACACCAGCCGGGTATGTTTCATAGACAGTTTCAGGGTAAGCAAGGACGATCTGTTCAGCACATATATTATAGGGGAATCCACAGGCTCGCTGTTCCCCAGCGACGCGTTTTTTGATGACGGCAGCCAAGGCGAGGTTTTCCTGCCCGAGATGGAACAGAGCGTGCTTTACAGCCGTAAGGATACCGACGGACGGTTCCGCCTGTTCACCAAGTTCAAGAGTTTTGACCATTGGGCCGATGAGACTCCCATAAACGGCCTTGACACTGACGGAGACCTGCGATATCCATTCCAGATGAATGACGGCGTAACCATATATTATGCCGCCACCGGCAGTGAGTCTCTGGGCGGTCTGGATATTTTTGTATCACGTTACAACTCGGCCACCGGCCGTTATCTTAAGCCGGAGAACATTGGTATGCCTTTCAACTCCGAGGCCAATGACTATCTTTATGTAGTGGATGAGGCCAACAACCTGGGCTGGTTTGCCACAGACCGCCGCCAGCCACAGGATACAGTATGCATATATGTTTTCATCCCCAATGACGGACGCCCCAAGTACAACTATGAAGGGGGTGACACAATGGCCATTCACCGTGCAGCTCGATTGGAGTCCATATCTGAAACCCAAACTGACTTGCGTGAAGTGCGCAACGCACGCCAACGCCTCACACTTCTCCGTTATGAACTTGCAGATAAAGCAGAGCAAGGCTCATTCTCATTTATGATTGATGACGTTACCACATATAATGAACTGTCTGATTTCCAGAACAAGGATGCCGCACAACTCTATGAGCGTTGGACAGAACTGAAAAAACAGTATGAGACCGATGCCGCCAAGCTTGAGAAACAGCGCAACGATTATGCAAACGCATCCAGGCAAGAGAAAGAGCGAATGAGTACCCAACTGCTGGAATTTGAAGATAAAGTGCTGAAAACAGAAAAACAGGTCATCAAAATGGAGAATGATGTCCGGACAGCAGAAATTAACTACCTTAACCGATAGCCTATGAGTACCTACTTTGCCCCATCAGAACTGATAATAAACAGTGACGGATCATGCTTCCATCTGCATCTCAAACCTGAGCAACTGGCCGACAAAGTAATACTTGTAGGTGATCCCGGGCGCGTGGATACCATCGCCAAGATGTTTGACACCATTGAGTGTACGGTAAGCAACCGCGAGTTCCGCACCATTACAGGCATGTATAAAGGCAAACGCATAACCGTACAATCTACCGGAATAGGCTGTGACAACATAGACATAGTCATGAATGAGCTGGACACATTGGCCAACATAGACTATGTCACCCGCATGGAGAAACCCGAGCACCGTACACTTGACATAGTACGCATAGGTACCTGCGGCGGGCTGCAACCCTTCACCCCGCTTGGCACCTATCTCTGTTCTGTAAAGAGTATCGGTTTTGACGGACTGCTCAATTTCTATGCCGGCCGTGACGAGGTTTGTGACCTTGAGTTTGAACGTGCCTTCATAGCCCACATGGAATGGTCCACAAAAAAAGGTGCGCCATACGTGTCAAACGCCAACCCTGAGTTGCTGCAACGCATTATGGCTAATGATGAGAAAATGGTAGCAGGTGTAACCATTGCCTGCAACGGATTCTACGGCCCGCAAGGACGTGTTCTGCGCGCACCTCTGGCTGATCCCAATCAGAACGCCAAGGTTGAGAGTTTTGAATACAAGGGCTACCGCATAACCAACTTTGAGATGGAGAGCTCTGCCGTAGCCGGGCTGGCCGCACTGTTAGGGCACCGCGCCATGACAGTATGCATGGTAATAGCCAACCGCTACGCCAAGGAGATGAACACAGACTACAAGCCCCTGCTTAAAGGTCTTATTACCCGAGTACTTGACCGCATCTGAGCAAGTGACAATCAACAACGATACAATCTGTGCCGTAGCCACCGCCACCGGTGGAGCGATAGGTATTGTACGCGTATCGGGCCCCGATGCCATCCGCATTACAGACAGCATCTTCCGCTCCGCATCAGGCCGTACACTTAATGAAAGCAGTGCCGGTTCCGTATTTTTCGGCCAGATAATTGACGCTGACGGGCAGATTGTTGATGAGGTACTGGTAAGTCTGTTCCGTGCCCCCCACTCTTATACCGGACAGGACAGCACGGAAATATCATGTCACGGCTCCAGATACATACTTGAACAGGTCTGCCGCCTGCTCATTGAAGCCGGATGCCGTCAGGCCGGACCTGGCGAGTTTACACAACGCGCATTCCTGGCTGGCAAACTGGACCTGAGCCAGGCTGAGGCTGTGGCAGACCTAATTGCATCAGGCAACCGCGCCACGCACCGCATAGCCATGAGCCAGCTCAAAGGCCATTTCTCATCAGAACTCTCCATACTGCGCGAGCAACTGCTGCAACTCACCTCCCTGCTGGAACTTGAACTGGATTTTGCCGATCATGAGGAACTTGAGTTTGCTGACCGCACGGAACTGCTGTCACTGGCACGCCGTGCCGATGACCGCATAACGGAACTGGCCCGTTCATTCAAGACCGGCCAGGCTCTGAAAGAAGGCATACCTGTAGCAATCGTAGGCAAGACCAACGTAGGTAAATCCACACTTCTGAACCGCTTGCTCAAGGATGACCGTGCAATAGTATCGGACATACACGGCACTACCCGTGACACCATAGAGGATACCATCCAGATAAAAGGCGTAACGTTCCGTTTCATTGACACCGCCGGAATACGCCAGACCGCCGATGCCATTGAACAGATAGGAATATCACGTACATACGCTGCCATTGACAAGGCGCTCATAGTAATCTGGATTACCGATGCCCAACCCACCGCAGAGGATATCAAAACTATCACTCCCCATCTGGAGGGCAAAAAACTCATATTGGCATTCAACAAATGTGACCTGCAGAGCTACAATGGATTTGATGCATCTGCCCTGCAACTTCCGCAAGACAGTTTCAAGACAATAGAGATATCGGCCAAGTTCAACAAAAACATTCCTGAACTTGAGAATTTGATATACTCAATGGCAGATATCCCTGAAATAAACGCAGACACCGTAATTGTAACCCAGGCACGCCATTATGAAGCGCTTAACAACGCCCACGCTAATCTGACCCGCGTAATAGACGGTCTAACCTCCACCCTGCCCGGTGACCTGATATCTGAGGATCTGCGCCTGGTCCTCCAGGACCTTGCCGATATCACCGGCGGCGCCATCACCCCCGGCGAAACCCTGCAGAACATATTCAGCCATTTCTGCATCGGCAAATGACACAGGGAAACGACCCTACTGTGTCATTGCACGATTATTTTACCGTCACGGATGTAGATACCGGGATAAAGGAACGGAGTTTCCACTTTGCGTCCCCAAAGATCATAAACGGCCTTATCAGAAGAGTCCGGCATTGTTATTATTTCCACGCCATCCTCTATTCCAAAGTACGCATCCATCTCATGGAAACGTGCTTCATACCACTCTTCTATCAGTTCTATTTCACGCGCAAGGTCATTAACATACTTTGGTTTGCTTTTTTGGCTATCAAAATATGTGACCATTCTCTGCCATGCACCACTCTCAATGAACAGGTCACGGTATTTTTCAAGTTTTGCCTTTACGGATTCTATAGAGAAAGCACCTTTACGTCCCTCAATCCAGCGACGTTTTAGTATAGCCTTATATTCAGCGTCACCAATTACTGCAGAAATCGGATAAAGAGCATTATTGCCTATACTTTTCACATCCCATACAGAGTAATTGCCATCATAATATTTTCCATCGTATCTACCGCCCAGGCTGGTATCAAGATCCCAAGGAATAAGGACAAAGCGACGTTTGTCTGCTTCGGCCGGATCAGGATCATTAATATCCTTATTTATATTACGTACTGAGAGATAATGATTCTTGTTGCCCCAGTTGTCACCGATTGAAAGCGCCATTATCAGAATCTGATAATCCGCAAGATTCTCCAGATAAAAGTATTTTTTTACAAACTCTGCATTCCTACCGTTAGCAAAAGCATCCTGTAAAGCTTGCCAAGCCTGTATACCGCCATATTCATCAGGATATGTCAATTCCCAAGCATTGTGCCATGAAACTACACATGCCGTTGAATCTTCATTATAACCGGGCTTTTCTTGCGGATTGATATTAGAAGTACCACTCTTATACAAGATGCCGCGCACCGTCACAGAACCGTCATTTTCCTCTTTAGTCTTTTTAAGATCCAACAGTTTACGGTTGATACGGTCATTAAGACAATATATGCCATAATACTTGTCATTGATATACACTTCAATGAAACGTCCAATCGTACCATAACGGCTATCAAATTGGGTTTCATAAGGAAGTCTTGAAAACTCATTCCATATATCAAAGCATACACGGTTGCGCATGCAGATGCGGTCAATTGCCATTGCATCCAGAATCCACGATGAGCATGACCTCAGATCCAGAAGCGTTGAATCAAACTCCTCGCTGTAATCATCAGATTGCAGTTTCATGTTGAATGAAGGCTTCATCATGTAACTTGCGGCTGTTGCCCCACGGGTCTTGAACTTGGCAGACATCTCTACAACAGAACCGTCAACATCAGTCAACTGCATCTTTCCATTCAGGTATTCAGTCATACCTTTCTTGAATTTACCATCAAAACTTACTCTCAACACCGGCAAGGCATTATTGGTTTGGGCCGATAGTTGGTTTATCTCAAATGGAAAAGGCAATAACAGCACCATCAGAATAATTATGTGTGCTGTTCTAGTGGACATAAGGTTCATTGGTCGTCCATAAAAAACTCATTTCTCAGTAATTGCAGTCACAGTAGTCAATACCTGCAATGTATCCGTAGTATCACCCGTATGGATTGTGTATATTCCATCCTTAACGAGTGCAGCAGAAGAATAAAAGATTGTCTGTGTAGGATATGCCTGTGTTTCAAGCATAGCCACTTCAGCACCTTCAGAATCAACAATCTTTACATATCGTTTTACATTATTGTTAAACTCCAGACAGAAGTAAGCCTGGTTTGATTTTTTAGGTTTGTCGCACTTATGGGCAAGACCGATGACCGTACCGCCATTGATGGAGAAACTCTTTACATCAAAAGCTGCCTCTGAACCCTTAGGACCACACGAGCAGATAAAGCCGTCATTGATATGTATTGAACTCTTGGAATCAGTTCCGTCATTTGTCAGGCTTGACGTAAAGGTAAAACCACCATTGACGTTCAGGTCCTTGCCTATCTTTAACGGATCGTCATAAGTGGCAATGTAGTTCCGGCCACCGTTAATGAACATTTTCTCTGTTGCAGCCAGACCAACAGCACCATTATGCCCTATTGACTTTATGCATATCTTTCCTCCGTTAACGTTGATGTTTGTAGCCAGAACCGCACGTGCACCTAACTCTGCGGTTTTTGGGAAAGAGGCATCAGTAAGTGTTCCGCTGCAAGTCAAAAGGAAATAGAGATTGCCATCCTCAAAAGTGACATTGCCACTGGTGTGGATACATTTTCCGTCAAACTCGTCATTATAGAAATTCAGCGCATAAGGAGTATTTATTATAAGGTCACAATTGGCAATGATGCTTGAGAGCATGGCACCGCCTTCAAAAGCGGCTACCTTACAGGGATTTTTACTGTCTATAGTGATCTTGCCTTTATCAGAACTACCGCCGATAAGGAACACCACACCCTCAAGTTCCGTAACAAATGAAACCGATGCGCCATCAACTGTTGCAGTAAAACCATCCAAATTGCCTTTCAACCTGACCTCATCACCATCAAAATGGATTTGTATTGTACGCTGAACAGCAAAAGATGTATCCTTGTTTATTGTATATTCATTGACAGGAGCATAGTGCGTATCAAATTCAAAGTATTTCTTAAGGCTATCAGGAATAAAAGCCGGAGTAGGATAAATTCCTGTATGTTCAGTCTTGACCTCCTTTATATCCTCTATATCATACTCATGCTCTCCGTCTTCACGGACAACAGTCATATGTTTGTCATTGTAGTTAATGACGGTGATACCGTCAACCATCTCCTGATCAACACGTCCCTGCATGGTAACCTTGCTATCCTCATGCTTTGACGTAACGTCATTGCCGATAACATAAAGGGCATCGGGAGTAACAGTCTTTTCCTTTATATACTCTATCTCATTATATTCATCATGGGGAGTCCACTTGTCAGATTCCATTTTCTCGTTGAAAATGGCATAGTTGACCCTAAGGAATGCAATCATGGAATCCACCTCCTCATGCGGGGTGTCCGTTATCTTGACATTACCTTTTTTATATGTCGGAACCCAACGGGTTTTCTCCCTCTCCCATGCTCCTGAAGAGACGAACAGGTCTGCATATTTCTCCATCAGGGCCCTGATGTTCTCAAGTGACAGTTCATGGGTTGATAGATATTGCCAACGGTTGTTCATTTTGGTGGCAAAGTCATCTGGACGCTCCTTCTTGGTCTTGAATACATGAATCAGATGGTGGTATCCAAGTTTCTCACCCCATGCCATTTGTTTGGAATCCCTTGAAGCCACACTGCCTCCAGCCATACGGCCTATGGAACCATCCAGATCCCAGAGCGTAAACAGGAACTTTTCCTCCTTATCAATATTACGTACACTCAGATAGTAGTTCTTCTTTTGATTGTCAATCAACTGAAATGCCTGAATGAAAAGAATGAAATCTATTACATTATCCTCATAGAGCCAATCTTTGTATGTACTCTTAAACTCCTTGGTGTCAAAGAAATCTATCAGGTCACATATAGGATTGAAGAACGCCTGGGTGATAGTGTCATCAGGATATTTCTGTTCCCATCCGTAGGCACCCTTAGAGGCCTTATAGGGCCAAAGGAATGAGTCATTGGCGGGTATGGAATCATAACCTCCAAGGTATGTCTCACTACATTCCCAGTTTGCTTTCCAAAGCAGACCACGCTTTACTTCCGGCTCAGAATCTGTAGCCTCTTTGGTCTTTTTAAGGTTCAGTTTCTTGCGGTCAATCTTATCTGTAAAGCAATACATGCCATAATAGGCTCCGTTTATGAATACCTCTACAAACTCGCCCTGCGTACCGTTGCACTGATACTGGTTGTCCGTTTCATACGGTAGTTTGTCAACAGCAGTCCATAAATCCATAAGCACGCGGTTGCGCATACGACCAAAATCAAGATACTCGGCCGATAAGATCCAGTCATCATCCTTACGGTAACCCAAGAGATGGGCATCCTGGCTCTCACCGCCCTTGACCAACTCTATGTTAAGACTCTGCTTGGGCTGGGAGCCGGTAGTAGCACCTCTGAGACGGGTCCTGATTTCAGAACTGAAACATGCCATTCCCTCTACCTGAGAGTCCTTGAGTTTGGTACGGCACCTGGCATCTATGACACTTACATAACCGGGAAACTTTTTGTTGTGGCCCTCTGTACCCTTGGTCATGCTATAGGTCCTGTCCATCTCTTTTAACGGACAGTCTATTACGATAAAAGGTAAGGTGCTGAACACAAATGTCCACTGTCTGCTTTCACCATTCTCAATTGTAAGTTCATTTGTAGCATTCATCATCCAGTTTGTAACCACCAGATTTCCGTTTATGCCATTTTCAAGAGCAGCGTCATTAAACTTAACGCTGCTGAACCGGTTTTCATCCCAACGCAATGTTCCCTTAAAGGTGCTGCTTACACCCGGTTCTATTGTAGCATATATAGTGTTTGATGCCGTATCGGCAACAAGAGGCACCTCATTAAGCCACAACCCGCAATTGCGCTGTGCCGTCAGAGTAAGGTTTGAGAGCAGTATAACACATAATATGACCAATGACCTTTTCATTTGGTTGTATCTTTTGATTTTTTGCTGCCAAGCGTTAAGAATTTCTCTTCTACTTTCTCCAGGTATTGTTCTTCCATGGAGAATTCATATTCTACTACAGGCGTATCGTTGAATGAGTCTTTGTAACTGAGAATCTTGTAGCTTTTGCCCACCTGAATCTGATCGTTTGAAACAAACAGACAAAGGACATCGTACGAATTTGGCGTAGGGAACTGGCTAATGATATTACCGTCTGTATCTGACACAGCTACACCACTGCAATATGTCTTAGGCAAATAGAAACAGACACTGGCCTGATCGCATTTTCCATGTGGCGTACAGCTACGTGCGCCTACACCGATTATTTCACCGCCAAATATCTCAAATGTCTTGCCGTCTGTATCCACGCCCATCTGAGCATCCCAGGCACCCACTGCATAAAGCTTACCTCCATACATTTTCATATTACCGGCATCAAGGCCATCATTCTCAGAACTGCATATCAACACATCACCATCCCTAATTACGCAACCTGAACAGTTCAAACCGTCATCAGTACAGTAAGAACGAATCTTGCCGCCATTGATTTCCGCCTGTCTCTTAGCCTCCAATCCCTCGGCTGCACCGCCGCCGGAACCTCTCACATAGATATTACCGGAATTGATGACCAGCCTGTTTATGCACTTTATACACTTGGGTGATGCCGAAGCTCCAACCTTATGCCCATGGCCATCCTCTTCCTTTTCTTCCGGAATGCGTTTACCGGTAGTACGGACGTATATATCAGCATTGTCAATGGTAAGACTACCGTTATAGTATTTCTTTGTCTTGTCATTGACGGTTAACTCCAAATATTGACCGGCGCTTATACCCTTGCCACCTGTTCCGGTAGAAAGACAGTATATTGCACCTCCGGATATATCCATATCCCATGCGCTCTTGATACCGCAACAGGAACTGTAATCTTCTTCATCATCATCCCAGACCACACCACCTGTTGTGATAGCCTTTATAACACCGCCTTTTATCCATAGCAGAGAATCAGAGGCAACGCCTTTGCCGGCCGGACCATCCACAAAAGTCCTAAGCACTCCTCCACCGATGATTACATTGTCCTTACCATAGACGGCCTTTCCTTTTGGAGCATGAGCGGCAACATGCACAAAACCACCCAGAAGATGAACATATTCATCAGAAGCAATACCGCACTTCTTGTTGGCATTAACATACAGTTGCCCCTGGCCTGAAATGCACATCTTACCTTCGGAAAAAATACAGCCACGCTGATCCTCACCCTTCACCTTTACGTATGCCTCACCGTCAGTAAGCGTATTGACCGTATTCTCTGCGACATCAATGAAAAGGCGTTTCTTGAATTGGCTGTTTATGACAGGCCCCTCCGGATTGGTCAGATCTGCTCCATTAAGTAAAATACAAGCCTTGCGCTCGCTGTATAACTTGAAACATGCATCGCTGCTGCTTCCGGCAATAATATATTTCACACCTTTAGCTGCCGTATTAACTGTAAGGTGTGCCCCCTGCCGGGTTAAATAAAGGGAGTCAATATCACCAGTAACACTTACCTCATTTCCGTTATAAACGATATTAACCGTTTTAGACCACGAGGTGTGTTCTACAAAATCATCAAAGTATTTGCTTGTTTCATCTGTTATCTCAGGTTCTGCACTTACACGTTCTCTGTCTTCATCCTCAAAAACTATGTCAAAATCAAAATCTGCAGAATAATAATCCGGTAAGAGTTTGACACGCCACGGATCCTTCTCCCTGAGGCTCATCAAACTTACAGAAGGAACATCAAAGGAATAAACGGCATTGTCACTCCAAAGCCTTACACTATCCGCTCCGAACGCAATATCTTTAACATTATTCACTATGCGTGTCCTGGGATACCCGTCGTAACTCTCATTGATATAGACATTATGCTGCGCTACAAGGCTGTTCTGAACCAACAGCATGCATAATGTCATCAAAAACAGACTTTTTTTATGCATGTCTTATTGCACGATGAACTTGACAGAACTTTTATTGACCTTAAGCATGTATGTGCCTTTGGAAAACTCACTGAGACTGATATTGATTCTACTGCAGTCATTATTGAGCAAAGGCGTTAACAATCGTCCGCCCACATCGTAAACCGCTACATTATCAGCACTGACTCCTTCTACGGAAATTCTTCCCTCCTCTATATAGATCCGAGCCTTATCAACCTTTACAAGTTCAACAGCGTCAGCATCTTCAACGTCACCAAAGTTCCAGGAGTCAACATCTGCAAATAACCACTGGCCTACAGAGCCTTCAACAGAGGATAGCGTCAGAGACTTATCGGAGAACGACATCTTAGGTTCTTTGGATAAACTGCACACTATTACTGTACTGTCTGTCAAGTGTATAATAACTGAAGGAGTGGCAAAGCACGGCAGACTGAGTAATAACAAAAACGTTAAAGATAAAAACTTCTCTTTCATATTTTATTTTGGATAATCGGACTATTCAGTAAACATTTTCTGTCTGTCAGAATGATATTCCCAGACTTTTGGAATCGGAATCAAGTAATGAACCTCCGTAGAGTATTCGGCAAGGGCACGGTTATATCAAAACGATCCACAGAGATGGGACTGTTCATCATAAGGCCGGTCTTATCCTCCGGAGAAAAAAAACGGAGACAGATAGTCTGCCCTCTTGTCAAATGGCAGTTAGGGATTCTGAAAAGGACAATCATAATGTTTACATCCCTGAAGCAACAGAACAGTTGCGACAAGGAAGGTTAGCAATAAGGTCACGTTCATAAAAAGGTCTATCGCCCGCAAAACTAACTAATTATATTTAAATTACAACTTTTTTTCAGCGAAAAGTGAAGTCCTTTAGAGTGCAAATGGATTTTCCTTTGGCTTCTGACGAGAAAACAAAGAAAACGGCATGTTTCCCAGACATTCCGGACAATGCAGGCAGACTGACGGTCATTTCAGTGGCTACGACCGGCATATTGGCCTTAAGTTCAATCTTACCCAACACCTTTCCTCCCTGTGACACCCAAGGCCTGTCTGCCATAACGGTTATGGTTCCGTCAACACCTTCAGGAATCAGGTTCAGGAGCAAATCCAGTTCGCGACCGGTGGTTTTGCTGAAGTTGAAATACTTGTACCCCACAATTGAACCGTCAGTATTTTTTACCACAGGATTAGTATTGTTCTCCAATGCATACGGAGCCTTGAACTTGCTGTCAGTCCCGTATGACGATGCCACATAAGAGCCTGAGAATATATTATTGGGCCAATCATGGACAGCAGGTTCAGGACCGGTGTACCAGCAGGCTATTCCGGCAGAGTGGCGCTCCAACGGATCAAGCCCATCGAGCGAGAACCCTTCAGAATTATACTCACCTTCCGATATCTCAACCTTGCCGCCCTTACCCTCTTCAACCTTGACGGTAATGGGGGCCACCATAGCCTGACGCGCATATTCATCGGTTCCGGTCTGACGGTGATAGAACACGTACCATTGGCCGTTTATCTCACAGATACTGCCATGGGTATTACCGTCAATGGTTGCCGACGCGATGACGTTTCCATGCTCATCAACCTCGCGGCCGCGGGCATCAATGATTGTACCGCCATATGTAAAAGGTCCGAGCGGGTTGTCACTGTAAGCGTATGCAAGAGTATAGTTTGACACCGGCAGACCAAACTCACCATCCTTGGTAAAACGGCTGTATATGAAAACGTATTTGTCCTTAATTTTTCTAATGGATGAAGCCTCAAAGAAGCTGAAGATACCATCATCATAACGTCCGGAAATCATATCCTCAACAATCTTGGTACCGGGCTTTACGGTTGCCATTGTGGTGGGGTCAAACTCTGCTGCGAACGAGCGTTCAAAACCCCAGTAGCCATAGACGCGGCCATCATTATCAACAAAAACAGCAGGATCAAACGCAAGCACCCCATCCGTCAGGTTAGGATTCTGCTTGCTCCAGTTACACACCTCAAACGGACCATCGGGGCGCGAGCTCTTACAAACCATACCATTACGGCCGCCAGACTGGTTGTTCGGGAACAGATAATATGTTTTTGTACCATCCGGAGCAGTCACCAGAGTCACATCCGGAGCATATAGCACATCGGCAAGCCCCTGACGGCTCAAAGGTTCGCCGTTGGCATTCTTGCTTACGCTGAAAATCTCACCGTCATATCGCCAGCATGTAAGATTGTCAACGGCAGCTGACCACACCACGAGTTCACGACCGCAATAGCCGTTTATCATGCTATCGTGTGAGCCATAGATATAAACACGATAGAGCCCGGGATTGTCCGGATCCTCAAAAACATAAGGTTCACCATCCGGAATATGCTCCCAAAGCGGCAGATACGGGTTTCCGGGTGTAGAAACCGTATTCATCTTTGTTTTGTCCATACATGAAACCAAAAGAAACAAGCAACAAAAAACCACATTGAAAAATCTTGTCATACTGACAGATAAACTGATTCCTGTTTTCATACTTTCATATCCAATTAACTTCTATTGAAGGCACGAATATAATGAAATAAAACCACAACACGCACAAGTACACACCAGAATAACAATACAGTCGTCCTAAATCCCCAAAACAATACTTTATATAATATATATTAAAAAAGAGGATATACCACTTAGTTAAACCAGTTAATAGTTGTAACTTTGCGACCTCAAACATAAAATCCTTTTTTAACATTTGAAGTGTCAAACAAGTAAAAACTAAAACAACAAGAAGTGGGTACTATTTCGTTTATAAAATATTACATATCTCTCTTTATGGCATATTGTAAATTCCTGTTTACATTTGTCATATACAAGTTTGCAGACTACCCCAATGAGATAAAATTCGCAGTTTTTGTATCTGCACTTTGCATAATGATCATCATAGTCATGCAGATATCAATTCTCTGGATGTCATGGCTGCAAAAGAGAAAGAGAAGACTCAGGGAACGTATTGAAAAGAAGTTCGGCAAGGGAATGGAATACATAGTTTCTTCAGAGGCATCTGAGATTATGTCCGAAAAAGAAATCCAGAAAGTTTTTGAACTGGATGACGAAGACCTTGAAGGACCGCTGCTGAAGACCAACCGTGAAAAGCGCATGTTCGTTGAAGTATTCTACCTTTACTTCATATCCAAGAGATCAGAACTCTCCCATACAGAAAACACCCATACCATGCTATACATGTTCAACATTCCTGAATATCTTGAAAAAGAGGTCAGCCTTGGAAGCATGAAACATAAAGTAAATGCTTTGAGCTACATGCGTACTCTCAAGTTGTCCATCAGCCCATGGGTAATCAACAAGCTTTTGAACTCAAGATACATGAGAGTAAAGAGACTGGCCATGTATTCAAACATCATGTCCAGCTCTGACAGCGCATTGGATTATTTTGAGACAGACTTCTTTGACAACAACTGCTGCATCAAGGACGAGATAGAATTAGGCTTTTCACTTCAGAGACGTCGCAAAATGGGTCTGAAACTGCCTAATCTTGCCCGCTGGGCTCATATCCAGAACAATGAAAAGACCCAGTGCATGTTTGTCCGTCTGATGCGCCGCTTCAATGAGATAGAATATTGCGGACAGCTTAAGGATCTTTACAACCAGACAAAAAAGAAGAAACTCATAGAGGAGATATCCAGGACATGGGGTTATCTTCATTATGTAGATTGTGAGGATCTGCTGATAGATGCCTTGCTTACCCAGCCCGATGACACAAAGGTTGCAATCATGCATGCCATGACACGCCTTGCCACCGGAAAAAGCATGAATGCACTTCTTGACGGTTTCAAGAACACCACGAATCCGCACGTGCGTTATGAAGCCTTAAGATGCATATATAATTACGGACCTGAAGGACGTGCCATGTTTGAGGAACTGGAACGTAATGCCTCTGATGCGGATAAAAAGTACTTCAGCTTTTTCCATAATCCCATTACCCTTGAAAAGATACGTCTTGACAAGGAGCAGGCTTATCATCCATCAGTAGAGACAGTTTTCAACGGATAATAATCAAGAAGATATGTGGTTAACGATATATTATATATTCTGTTATCTAGTCTTTGCATACACCATATTGCTTTTAGTCGGATACGTCTGGCTGGTATTTATGAGCAGGCTAGCCCAGAAACAGCTTGACATCAACCTGCCTGATGACGATACAATAAAATATCTCATGCAGGGATCACCGCTTACACCTGCAGTTTCAATCATAGCACCTGCCTACAATGAGGAGGTTACCATTATTGATAGCGTCAACTCAATAATGCAGATAGACTATCCTGATTATGAGATAATCATTGTGAACGATGAAAGTACCGACCGCACCATGGAACTGCTCATTGAAGAGTACAAGCTGGTTGAGGTCCCGTACGATATCGCCATGAGGGTGCAGTCCAAGCCCATCAAACGGGTACTTAAATCAACTGATGAGCGTTACAGCAAACTGATAGTAGTTGACAAGGTTCACGGCGGACGTAAAGCCGATGGTTCAAATGCCGGAATCAACGTATGCAGTAACAAATACTTTGTATGTACTGATGTGGACTGCATCATTGAGCCTATGGCTCTTTACAGAATGATGTGGTTCGTTATCAACAGCCACAAGCCGATGATTGGCGTTGGTGCTACCATGCTTATGAGTAACGGTTGTATCGTTGAAGACGGAAAGGTGGCAGAGGCACATGTCCCCAATACCATTATCCCCATGTTTCAGCAGTTGGAGTATCTGCGTTCATTCCTCATAAGTAAGCTTGGCTGGTCACGCATCAATGCCTTGCCTAACATATCCGGTGGTTTTGGTCTGTTTGACACTGACGTAGCTGTAAAATCAGGAGGATATGACCCTATGAGTATGGCTGAGGACGTAGATATGCTGCTTCGTATGGTTACATACATGAAAAACAGCGGTCAGGACTTCCAGTTGGCACTTGTTCCCAAGGTCTGCTGTTGGACGGAGGGTCCCGGTTCTTTGAAACAGCTTGTACGTCAGCGTACCAGATGGGCTCGTGGTCTTTTTGAGATTGTATCAAATCACCGCAAACTGTTTTTCAATCCTCACTATGGTCCGATAGGTGCCCTCACCTTACCCTATCTGTTCCTCTTTGAGTTCATCGCCCCGTTATTTGAAATAGTAGGTTTCCTGTTTATGATTTGGCTGACACTTACAGGAGGTGTTAACTGGAGCGCAGCTTTCCTTATATTTGGAATGATTTATATTTTCTCAGTGTTCATATCCTTCTTTGTGCTTTACTTTGATTACAAGCTTAAAGCCGTTAACTGGAAACACACCAAATCCAGCTATTTGAAATTAATGATTGCCACGCTTCTTGAGCCGTTCATATATCACCCGATAATAACCTATTGCTCAAATGTGGGCTACTGGCGATTCATTGCAAACACAACCGCCGTATGGACGCCTATCCAGCGTAAGGGTGTTAAAAAGAGATAGAGATGAGAATAAGAAACGTCATATTAACAGCCTTTATCATGTTATTCTCCCTGACAGGAGAGTTGCATGCAACCCGTGAGATAAAGCATCTGCCGCGATATTACATATATCGTATTGAAGGCTATGTCAATTCCAATGCCTGGAACTCCGCCAAGCGAGAGATTGATTCTGGATTGGAGGATTATCCTGATGACCCTGACCTGCGTTATTACAATGGCCGGTATTACTACGTCATCGGCGATATGAATGAGGCGCGTTATAATCTGGTCCGTGCCACTCAGGCAAATGACCAGCATTATAGAGCCAAGAGAATCCTGGTTGACATTGAAGATAATCTGGAACACTACTCCAGTGCCATCTGCTATATCAACGAACTGCTTGAGTTCCAACCATATGACAGAGACCTGTGGCGCCGTAAGATAGGTTTGTACCGAAAGCTGGGAAATGACGTGGAAGCGGATGCCGCTCTTGAACGTCTGGCACATATCTATCCGAATGATTCTCTGGTATTATCTGATGTAAGACGTCGTAATTATGAGAATTGGGACAACATAATCAAGAAGAGTTCGCTTAGTGAAGCGGCCGACAATCTGGAGCGATGGATTGACAAAGACCCCAATCAGCGTGAATATTATCTCGAACTGGCTTCAACGTATGAAAAGATGGGTGAGTTTGAGAAGGCTATCGGCGCAGCAAACAGAGGTCTCAACCGTTTCCCGAATGATCCGGAACTGATCAACAAAGTAGCAGGTATAATGTCGGAACTTGGTCTTTACACCCAGGCATTGAACTTTGTAAAGAACAAGAGAACTGGCAATTATGCATATAACACTCTTCTGTATGATGTGGCAAATGACGCACGTATGAATGATCCCTATGAAGCCAACGGACGTCTGTATGCAGCCACAAAGAATCGTGAGGCATTGAATTATATGATCAATGCGTCACTCACAAGAGGCTATTATGATGACGCCATATTCTACGTCAATGAAGCCATTAAGCGGGATGGGCGCACTCCGGCGCTTTTAATGAAATTATATACTGCCGAGAAACAGGCAGGCAATGAGAAGGCCTGCTTAAGGATTCTGACTGAACTATACGAGATGAATCCTGAGGATGAAGATCTCGTGGAGGCTTACGCCAACATGATGCTTCAGCTCTCCGATTATGATTTTTCCACGCAGCAATGGGATGAAGCTTACGTTCATTTGGATAAATTGCTAGAAATCCTGCCTGATACCGCCGAAGCATGGCCAGCCGTAGTCTCACGTCAGATAATGGTATTAGGGCATCTCAACCGTCTTACTGAGGCGCGTCGTCTGTTTGTCCAGTCTGCAAGACGCAGCCCGGCCAACCGCAAGCGTTTTGCATCGGCATATGAGGATATCATAGCCGTTCGCCTCAAATACCTGATTGAAGAAGAAGAGTACGTCAAAGCCTACAACGAGGCCGTATCTTTGCTTGAAGTGATACCTGACAGTGAAGTGGCATTACGTTGCCTCATCAACATGAGCCAGACGCTGAAATATGACGACGAGTTCCACCGGTACGCTGAGTTGGGATATAATCTTTATCCTGAAGTGCCGTATTTCATTGTCAAGCAAGCTATTTCATTACAGGAACAGGGCAGGAATACAGAAGCCCTGGCATTATTGGATCCGCGTAACAACAGCGATGAATATGCAAACCCGCAACTCACGGCCGCATATTCAGGAATAAGCCAGGAATGGGCTACCCATCTTATGGAAAACAAGATGCCGGACATTGCCATGGAGGTGATAGACAGCGCATTGATACATGATTCAAACAACCGCGAGCTCCTTTATACCAAAGGCTTGATTTATGAATCACGCAAGATGTATGAGAAGGCATACAAGTATCAGATGCGCTACTATGAACCAAGCAATGCAGAACAGGAGGATTTCATTCAGCACATGCGTTATCTCGCTTTCCGTAGTTACAGAAACAGGGTAGATGCTTCATATACACATGCATTCTTTGACACCCACAGTGAATCATTATCCACAATCGGTCACCTATATTCTGTAGCTACACTCAGCTATTCCAGAATAGCTGAACGTAACACATACACAGGGCAGATAAGCTATAAAGGTATCGACGGTTACCATGAGGGTGACGAGAACGAATCCGGAGGAATAGGCCTGGAGTTCATGGCGCAATGGGAACATGAGTTCGGTGGCAACTGGACCGGAATGGCAAACATTGCAGCTTCCACACGCTATTTCAACAAGTACAGCGCCAATCTGTCTGTCTCTTACGCCGCTCCACAAAACTGGACTCCTTCACTGCGCTTAGGTTATCGGCGTACTCCGCCCACATACCTTTATCTTGGAGGGAACTATTTAGGACAATCCACCAAGGATGAGTTCAACATATACATCCTTACTCCCTCCGTGATAAAATCCTGGGAGAGGATCAGTCTTATAGCCAGTACGGATCTGACACTGATGGTAAGCAATCTGTACTACAACGTAGGATTAAAAGGCAAATTCCTGTTTAACAATGACAACATATCATCCATAACCCTGCTTACCGGTTTTGGTTCATTCCCGGAATTGACATTCTTTGAACAGACGGCGCTACGCAATCTTTCACACACGAATGCAATGGTAGGCTTTGACATTCAGTATCTCTGCTCGCGCCAGTTGTGCCTTGGTCTTACTGGCACCTGGAACACGTGCTACAACCCCTACCGTATGAAAAACGGTTCATGGGTTGACTCCTACAGGAACATATATGCGCTCACGCTTCAAGCCCATATAGCTTTTTAACCGATAATCACTTGCACAATGATAAACCCCGCTTATATAATGCTTTTCTTAAGTGCATTCGCGCTCTACAAGTGCGATGATGCTTCAGGACGGCAAGACGATTCCTCTCCATTTGAGTATCGTGAGGTTTATCTGCCGGAACTTCCCTTTGATGAGGGACATGATCTGTACATGAACAATGTGGACCGTGACTGGGGCATCTGGGGACACAATCTCTCCAAGGTGCTTCCCAAGAATGCTTCACAGTCAGTATATGCCAAATCAGGAAACAGCGTAAACAGTGAGCAGTTCTGTTTCTCATCCGATGCCCTGTTCAAATACATTGAGGATTATATCACTGACAACTATGGCCGCGACAAGACGGTAAGATTTGCCATATTACCCAATGACAACTCCATAGTATGCCTGTGCGACCGTTGTGTAGAAAATGGTAACAAAGCAGGTGATGCATCAGGAGCCGTATATTCTATGTTGGAGCGTCTGACGGAACGGTTCCCTGAACATATCTTCTTTTCATCATATTACCGCACCACCACTAGCCTGCCTCACCATAAACTACCGGACAATGCAGGCGTGCTGATAAGTGCCATGTCATATCCGCTTTCACCTGTACATACTGTTCAGGAAGATGCATTTGAAGAACTGTTATTTAAGTGGTCAAAATACACCAAGCGCATATACATATGGGACTACATGAATAACTTTGATGACTACTTTACCCCGATTCCGGTATTTGATGTCATCCAGCGTAGGCTCAGTCTTTATGCCAGAACAGGTGTAAAAGGCGTTTTCTTCAATGGAAGCGGTACTGACTACAGTACGTTCTTCAGAATCAAGACCCACATAATATCCGCTTTGCTACGCGATCCTGAAACAGATTGGCGTCCCATACTCAAGGAATTGTGCAATGAGCTGTATCCTGTAACAGGAGAGGCCATCTGCAAGTTCCTGACTCTGCAAGAGGATCTCCTCAAGGAAAAAGGAAAGGCCCTCCCTTTATATGAAGGTGTCAGCAAGGCCTCCAAGATATATCTGCCAGCCGCTGAGTTTGAACAGTTCCATGATGAGCTGATGAGCCTTATCATGCAGATCAAGGACCCTGAGCGTGCTGAGATTCGTAGAATGACCCAGTCCATGATGCTTACCCGCCTTGAGCTGAAACGTATCAACTCCGATACTGTAGGATGCGCCCGTCTGCTTGACGGACTTGATAGACTGAAAAGTCAAGGCATTGTGACATATAGTGAATCCGGCGCAAACATAGACAGTTATATCAAAGAATACCGTTATATGCTTAATCAGGCTAAGGATACCGGTAAGAAGAACCTGCTCAAAGGGGTAAGACTTCAGCCTCTAACTGCACTTGATGAAGAGTATAATGATATTTCCATACTCACTGACGGACTTATCGGTCTGCCATCCAATTATCATTGCGGACTCATGTTATCATCGGCCACGCCTGCACTCAGGATTGCCATTCCCTACGTAAAGGGAATAAAACGCATTCGTGTAAGCCTGGCCAAAAACTCAATATATCACATTGCTTTTCCATTAAGCGTATCACTTAGTTCTGAAGAACGTGAGATAGGAAAGGTTACTCCAAAAGCTATGTCAAATAATCTTCAGAGATCTGTTGTAGAGTTCAACATTCCGTCTGATTGCAAGGGCACTCTGGTACTTACCATTGTCCGGGATCAGGAAGAGCGTACTATGGCAATCGATGAGATTGAAGGATTCTAATAAAGATAAGGAAAAATGAAAAATAAGTTCACCCGCAGACAACTGATAGTATTGGCTGTTATTGTACTCATCTTGTCATCATGCCATAAGAACTTAAAGCCGGCTACCGTCATTGTTGTTGATCCGGTACGCCATTATTACCCTGTTTTACAAGGTGAGATGATGAGTATAGCCTATGAAATGGAAAATACTTCCAGCAATCCGTTGTTTATTCAGGAGATACAGACCACCTGCGGTTGCATCGTGCCACGTAACCAGTTGCCAATAGTGATACTTCCCAATAAATCAAGTGCAGTATTTCTCTCTTTCAATACAATCAAGAACACAGGATACGTCAAACACTTTGTTTACTGCTACGGTAATTTCCAGGATACCACCTGTATTGAGTTGCAGTTTGATACAAACGTAGTTCCTCAGAATGACTATGTCCATGACTATGAGCAGTTGTGGCATGAACAAGCCACAGGAGCGGAGTCTCTGCGTGACTTCGTAGATGGAATGCCCAGCCAGAAAGGCTATTACACAGATACATATATTACTCCGCGAACCAACTTCAATGAAGAGGTTCAGCAGGTTGTTGATGAACATTCATTCTGATATATAGAATCGGAATATCATCCCGGAATCTCTTATGGACATCAGTCCTGAGAAATTCCGGGATATTTTTAACGGCACCAAGCTCTATCACAAGAGTAATACTGTCATTCTGTACACATGAACAACGCTGTTCTATTATCGGACAACAAACGTAATAACTGTATTGAGAAGAGAAGAACCACGTAGTTTATATAACAGTTAGAAGATTATGAATATAAGGACTAAGCAGTCAAAATTATCTTAACGGACAGAATTAGACAGATACAAAAAAACCGGTTCACTTTTGAAGTGAACCGGTTCTCGTTATTATCTATCAGAAAATAGTTGTATTATTCATTTCATTTAGGAGCATATATTAGGGCTTTGTCCCCATAGTATGCACTCGTTATCTGGCCTTGTACGGTACAAGATTTGCCTATTGATACCACACGACTCTTCTTGATTTCATCCCATACCTTAGAGGTATTGTCTGATGTGGTATAGCTGAAAATCTCAACTGTGAGACCATCACCGTATTTGCTCTTGTATTTCTTGATTGCTTCAAAATCAATTTTTCTAATCACGATTGTAATACCCTTATCATTATGAGTGATTTTAATCTCAGCGTCTGAGAAATCGGTGGCATCTGATGAAATGTAATCCTTAAAGATTCTTATATCAAAATCATCCTGCTCAACCATTTCATCAATAGACAGAGGAATATTAATCTTTATGGAATCGACATCAGCTCTTATATGTACTGAAGTCTTTATCTCACTCCATTCAACATGCTGCTGCTGATGTATATCAATCTCTACATTGTCTGGAGTATTGTCAGGTTTACCTACAACAGTGTCAACCATTACACCGTTAACATGCCAAAGGCCCTTTCCTCCAACTTCCTTTACAACGTACCATGCAACATGAGAGTTAAGATGCTCTTCTCCTAAAGCCAGCAGGCTGTCAACTATACCTAATTTCCAGGTATTTTCAGCTACCTTTTTGTTAGCAGCAATCAGGTCCTGCAAATCAGACTTCTCTTCTTCCAGGAAATCATAAACAGAAGGAGCTTTTTTAATGGCAAGCTGCGTCTTCAAGCCATTTATATCACTAACATATCTGAACATACCGACGTTATTACCGGTAGACTTATCTATTTTGTAATAGTCGAAATCACGGTCATTGTAGTGTCCGTAAGGATAATTGGTCCATACCTCACCTCTGTTTTTATCATTCTGAGCTGATGCGGCGCGATTCGCCTTACGTCCGAAATAGAGTTCAGAATTCTGATTTACGTAACCAGGGTAACTTTGATCTATACGGATACTGAAACGGGCACTTTCCCAGCCTTCTTCCGTATTGGCATATGGCCAAAGATAACCCTTAGTACCGCTGTAAGTATAAGTAAAAGCACGTCCGGAAACGAAAACCTCTGTTGAAGGTAAAACGGAATTTGACTGATACTCATTATCGATGGTGACACTTTCACATCCCATCAACACTACAGCACCCAAAAGAAGCAATGCGATTTTTTTCATAAAACAAATATTATGTCCTTTTTTGTTAATAATCAAAAACTCATTTGACGCCACAAAGGTACAATCAAATAACAAGTTAGCAAACAGTTTTATTAAAAAAGTTATGAACTGGATGCATTTTTATCTTCTGATAACAGAAATTGTCACCTAGACGTATCTTATTTACCGGCAACGGCATCAATTTCAACAAGAGAACTCTTAGGCAAAGCAGCAGCCTGAAAACAAACGCGAGCCGGTTTATCTTGAGTAAAGAACTCGGCATATACCATATTCATCGCAGCAAAGTCTGCCATATTAGCCAGCAGCACAGTAGTCTTTACCACATCATTATATGTAAGTCCTGCTGCCTCAAGTATTGCACCTATGTTCTCAAGTGCCTGACGCGTCTGCGCCTCAATCCCCTGAGGCATTTCGCCCGTAACAGGATTAACCGGTAACTGCCCTGAAACATACACTGTTCCATTAAGGTTAACAGCCTGAGAATATGGTCCTATAGCAGAAGGAGCGCCGCTTGTTACAATAGTCTTTTTCATATCCGATTGTTTTTGTAAGGTTTTTCAGTTTATAATAATCATTCCCACTCTATTGTGGCTGGCGGCTTTGAAGATATGTCATAGCATACACGGTTCACGCCCTTGACCTTATTGATTATCTCGTTGCTAACCCAGTGCATGAACTCATATGGCAGTTCTGCCCAATCTGCAGTCATGGCATCAACACTTGTCACGGCACGCAATGCCACTGCATTGTCAAAGGTACGCTCATCACCCATTACGCCTACGGTATGGTCAGCCAGCAGGATTGCACCGGCCTGCCATATCTTATCGTAAAGTTTCCACTCACGCAGACCGTTTATGAATATGGCGTCAGCCTCCTGCAGTACAGCCACCTTTTGCGGAGTAATGTCACCTATTATACGCACAGCCAGACCGGGGCCCGGGAACGGATGACGTCCTATCAGATGCTCGGGGATGCCCAGACGTCGTCCTATGGCGCGGACCTCATCTTTGAAAAGCCATTTCAATGGTTCACAAAGCTTGAGCCCCATCTTGGCAGGCAGGCCACCCACATTATGATGACTCTTTATGGTCTTTCCTGTTATGTTCAGGCTCTCAATGCGATCCGGATAAATCGTACCCTGCGCCAACCACTTGGCATCAGTTATCTTTGAAGCCTCGGCATCAAACACCTCTATAAAGTCACGGCCTATTATCTTGCGTTTCTGCTCAGGCTCGGTCACCCCCTTAAGGTCAGCAAAGAACATTTCCGATGCATCCACGCCCTTTACGTTCAAACCTAAGCAAACGTAATCATTAAGTACATCAGTAAACTCATTCTTACGCAACAGGCCATGATTTACGAATATGCAGGTCAAGTTCTTACCTATTGCTTTATTAAGCAACACAGCCGCAACCGATGAATCCACACCACCGCTAAGACCCAGAACCACCTTGTCATTGCCAAGCTCAGCCTTGAGTTCACCTACGGTCTTCTCAATGAATGAATCTGATGTCCACTCCCTGCGGCTACCGCATATACCTATTACAAAGTTTTCAAGCAGCAATTTGCCTTGTAATGAATGAACCACCTCAGGATGAAACTGCACACCCCAGACACGTTTCTCAGCACACTCAAAGGCGGCATATTGGACACTGTCAGTAGATGCCGTGACATGATAACCGGCAGGAATGGCCGTAATTGAATCACCATGACTCATCCAAACCTGCGAGCCCTTATCAAAACCCTTGAACAGCTGGCAGCCAGGATCAATATAGCCAAGTGATGCATGACCATACTCACGTGTGCCGGCCTGTTCCACTTTACCGCCGTAAGTATAGCTCAGCAACTGCGCTCCGTAGCAAATACCCAGCACAGGATACTTGCCCACTATACCTGAAAGGTCCGGGCGGAAAGCATCATCGGCATATACACTCAAAGGAGAGCCACTCAGAATGACGCCAATCACATCAGGATCATCAGCCGGGAAACTGTTGTAAGGCAATATCTCACAGAATGTGTCTAACTCCCTGACTCTACGCCCGATAAGCTGTGTAGTCTGGGAACCAAAATCCAGTATTATTATCTTTTGCATACAGGTATTGAAGTTTCTATCAATTTTTCAGGCCGCAAAATTACACAAAAAAAATGTACCTTTGCAGCGTATGACAAGAAACAGTAACATAACAGTTCCAAAACAGATGTTGCAGAAAAGTTTCCTGCTGCGTACTGTATTGTTCGTATCACTGTTTTCTATGCTGTTCATGTCATTGTACCAACCTACATTAGCCTACTCAACCACATGGTTCGGCTTCCATTCCTGGAAACAGACAGGTGTCACCGCACTGTTTTATGCCGTTGCAATCAACACTCTTATCTTGAGTAAATTGTTGCTGTCAGCTTTCAGTAACAGGCACGATGTTGCCGTTAAGAGCATTCTTTTATGGCTCATTGCAGAGTTTTTTGTCATAGCGACTGAATATTACCTCTTTACCGTCATTTTCAAGTTAGGATCAGTTCAGATTCCCCAACTCCTGTTAAGGATTCCGCTATGTGTAGCACTGATACTTGCCATACCCTACTCCATAATCTGGTTTTACGCCCAATACAAAGCCAAGAAAGAGGAACTTGAACTGTTCAAGGTCACACACAAGCGTGCCATCATAGAGTCCGACCATCGCCTGATCCAGTTCCGTGACAGTCAAGGCAAACATAAGATGTCACTCAGTGAAGATTCTATTTTCTACATAGAGTCACAAGATAATTATGTACAGATTTTTTATAATCTGGACGGTAAATTGTCAAGCTATCTGCTGCGCAGTACTTCACAGAAAATAGAGGAGGACCTGACAGGAACATCAATCGTACGTTGCCGCCGGTCTTTCCTGGTAAACACATCCAAGATTGTACGTTGGGGCAAGGAGCACGGGCACTTTACCATAACGCTTGACAATCCCTCAGGCAAAGCCATAACGGTTACTCCCGCCTATTATCGTACCATTCTCACCCGACTTGACACGCGTTCACTGTAATGCAGTTTTGTTCCGTTTTGCTTTTCAAGGCTTTTTCTCAGAGGGAGAATCCTTGAACACGATTGCAAACAGGATGGTTACCAGCAACATATATGCCGCAAACACAAACCATGCTGAGCTCCAGTCCGGAACGGCAGCCTTGAACACATAATGATCCATTACAGAACCTGCGCATATCATCCCTATAGTTGCACCAAATCCGTTTGACATCATCATAAACAAGCCTTGTGCGCTTGCCCTGATGCTCTTGTCAACATTCTGTTCAACATAAAGCGAGCCGGCTATATTGAAGAAATCAAACGCAATGCCGTATAATATGCAGCTAAGGATAAAAAGCAACACGCCCGGCATATCCGGAGTACCCAGTCCAAACAGTCCGAATCTGAGCACCCATGCCGTCATGGACATAAGCAGGACCTTCTTGATTCCGTAACGTTTCATACAGAACGGAACAAGCAGGAAACACAACGTCTCCGATATTTGTGACAAAGACAGCAATGCGTTGGAATTTTTTACCGCAAATGTCTCTGTCAGCGCGGGATTGTTTGAGAAAGATCCAAGAAACGTATTGGCATATCCGTTTGTTATCTGAAGAGCCGACCCCATAAGTATTGCAAAGACCAGGAACACAGCCATTCTACCCTGGCCGAACAAACGGAAAGCCTTAAGACCGAAGGCTTCAGATATGCTCCTGTTACCACCGGTAGGACAAGCCGGTAATGAAAGAGCATAAAAACAGAGTACAAATGACAACACTCCCGACATTATCAACTGCGTAAAAGATTCCTGCATCCGAACACCGTTTATTGAAATCCAGTTCACAGCCAGCATACTGCATATAAAGCTCACAGTACCAAACAGACGTATTGGCGGATAATCTCTGACCGGATCTCCACCGGCACGGGTGATAATGCTGTAAGATACTGAATTAGTAAGCGCCACCGTAGGCATAAAGAACACTATGCTCAGACTGTACAAGGTGTAAAGCGGGCCAAATAGCACCTGACCGGCCTTAAGGCAGTATAATCCTGCAGAAAGCATAAACGCTCCCGCCAATGCGTGACACAAGGAAAGCATGCGCTGTCCCTGGATATATCGGTCAGCCACTATTCCTACCAGCGCCGGCATAAAGAGAGAAACTACGCCATTGGCAGCAAAGAACCACTTGATCTGACTGCCTAATCCGGCCATAGCCAAATATCGGCCGATAGAGATAAGATATGCGCCCCAAACGGCATATTGAAGGAAAACCAGCACTACCAGACGTAATTTCAGGGCTGTTTTAAGTGGAGATGTATTATTAAGCATAAAAAGCATTTTTGCTGTGCGAAATTAGCAAAAGCGCTCGAAAACCACAAAAATATGCCCCAAACACATTATAAATAATGTTCTAATATAAAGAATTATTACAAAATCACTATCTTTGCAGAATAAGCATTGGTTGTGCGCAAGCGCGAAATGAGCAGAAAAAAGGATACTATCAACAGAATGTTTCGTACAGTCATATTGGCACTTTGTACCATCCTGACAAGTGCGCTCCATGCCCAAAGTTCATCTCAAGAGAACCATCCACTTACCGCTGGTGACACTTTAGTTGACCGCGTTTTGCCCATGCCTGTCCCTGACAGTTCATATCTGGTTTCAGACTATATTGAAATCCATTTCAAGTTGGACAACGCGGACCTGGATATTTCCTACATGGACAACGGCATTGCCCTCATGCGTATGGAGAGAGTGATAGATTCCATCGGCATCGATAACATTAAAGAGATAGAGATAGTCTCTCAATCGTCACCAGAAGGACCTTATGAACGTAACAAAAAACTTACAGAACAGCGTTCAAAGGTTATGGTCAACTACATGTATAGAGTATTTCCTGAGTTGAAGGAAAAGATTACCGTCAATAAGATCACAGAAGCCTGGGATAACCTGAGCCAATATGTTGAGCAAGACCCCAACCTTGAATATGAAACCAAGCAGACCATTCTGGACATAATTCACTCTGATGAGTTAAGCCTTGATGTAAAAAAGAGCAGGCTCAAGAAAACATTGGGTGAAAACCCCAAGACAGGCGATGTTTACAAATACCTGACAACCTTCTACTATCCAGTTATCAGAAACTCAGGTATGTATATCCTACACATAGTTGAACCTATTCAGGACTTGACCTTCAAACCTGACACTCCGTACATACATCAATCTGTTACAAACCCGTCAGACATAGCCTATCAACCACAGCAGATATTGCCTGAGGAATCAAGGAAACGTCCGGTTTTAGCTGTCAAGACCAATCTTCTGTATGATGCATTCTTTACCAAAGATATGGGATGGGCCCCCATATACAACATCGAAGCTGAACTCTACCCCACAGAGAATGGCCGCTGGACATGGTTGCTGGAGTATGAATTCCCTTGGCATTCCATACCAAGTAAGCATCAATATCTGCAGATGCTTAACCTTCAATTTGAAGGACGCAGATATTTCAAAGAGAACTCTCATCACTCCGGGCATTATCTTTCAGCATATATTGGAGCAAATTATTTTGATTTCTGCTTCGACAAGGAATACGGGCATGGCTATCAGGGTGAAGGTGGCGGTCTGGGACTTGGCTATGGCTATGTGCTGCCTTTAGGTAAGAATCCGGAAACAAGATGGAAATTGGAACTCTTTATCAAAGCGGGAATATATTACGCACTTTATGACCCCTATGATGCAGGAAATCCTTTCGCAGGCAAGTATTACTATGATTGGAATCTTGAGCCGGAAAGGTTCAGAAAGAGAAACAAATTATATGAAAGATATCATTTAACAGGCGGAGGAATATCCATCAGTTATGACCTCATTCGCAAGAAAGTCAAGAACCATCCAAACAAATAATCAATTGTCTTTGACACAACAAGCCTTTAAACCCTGAATGCAATGAAAAAAAATATTCTACTATTGGTTGTCATAATCATTTCCCTGCCTTTCAAAGCACAGGAAAAAGAGATTATCAAGACAGGATGGAACTTTGGTCCCCTACCGGTAGTAGGATTCGATTCAGACCTTGGATTCCAGTACGGAATATGTTGTGACATATTCAATTTCGGGGACGGCACCAATTATCCCAGTTATGATTACAAGATAAACCTTGAAGCATCGACCTACACAAAAGGCTCCAGCATACTCCGCACATACGGTGATTTCAAAACGCTTATCCCTGACGGCAAGCTGTTTTTTGACATAACATATTTCAATGCCCCCAAGTACGGCTTTTACGGATATAACGGATTCGCATCAAAATTCAATCCTGATTCAAAAGGGTACCATTTCATGTCACGCAATGAGTTCCGTGCATTGGTCAGTGTACGTAAAGCCATATACGGCAACCTAAGCATAGCAGCAGGCCTGGCGTTTTATCACATTACTACAGGACAACTTGACCTGGACGGATATGACGGAAACTACACATTGTATAATGAATATGTTGAGAAGAACCTTATCAGCATCAATGAGAAAAAAGGCGGCAATGTAACTCAGCTCAGAGCCGGTCTGGTATATGACTCACGCAACCATGACAGTGACCCCACGCGTGGAGAGAACATAGAGGCATCACTCGTTTTCAGCCCGGATTTCATTGACGGCCACGGATATGGTAACATAGGTTTTCATTTGAGCGCAAGCCAATATCTGCCTATATATACAGACAGGCTGACCTTGGCCTACAGATTCCTCTTGCAGGCAAACATCAAGGGTGAAATCCCGTTTTATTTTACCCATAACATCAACAGCATGTTCTTCCGCAAGATATACACAGAAGGCGTGGGAGGCAGTGCTTCTGTAAGAGGACTTAACCGTAACGGAGTTCTGGGCAACGGCTTCTATTTGCTCAACATTGAAGCCCGCTGGCGCATATATGACTTCAAATTCCTAAACCAGAACTGGCAGATTGCCACTAATCCGTTCTTTGACGCCGGAAGCATAATACAGCCTTACCGTCTTGATGAACAGAAAGCTGCCGGATTGTATAACGGAGATGAGACCAAGACGCACTTTTCATCAGGAGTGGGTTTAAAACTGGTGATGAACCACAACATGGTATTATCGTTTGAGGCTGCCAAAGCGTTTGACAAGAATGACGGCGAAGGGCTCTGGACCAACATAGGATTCAATTATCTGTTTTGATTTCTCATGTCACGCCTCAATCTGTCCGCCCTTCTCATAAGTCTTGCATTCATACCCGCTATCGCCGCAGGTGCTGACGGTGAAACACCGGATACTAAAAACGGATGGTCTGTAACCCCCGTCCCCGCGCTGGCGTATGACTCTGACTTTGGAGTGATGGCCGGCGGTTTTGTTGATATCAACTACTACGGAGGGCTTTACCCCAACTATAAGCACCGTATCTGTCTGGAAGCCCTGACATACTCCAAGCATGCAAGCTTCTACATGATCCAGTATGATTCCAAATACATCATACCTAAGATAAGGACATCGGCCAAGGTTTATTATGACAATAATCCCCTGTATTGGTTCTACGGATTCAACGGCGCGGTCAATGATTATGACTCTGAGAAGAACTGCAACCGCGACAAAGGCATAGCCTATTACAGCTATGACCGAAAGTTCATCAACACAAGGCTGGAGTTTGAGGGCGCTTTATCACAGAATCTTGACTGGACAGCCAAACTCGCATATTGGCACTATTGGATAAGGGAACTCAATTGGGAGGGATATGATTCTAACAACACTCTGTTCCGTGAATACAGGCAATATGGATTGATTGGTGATGATGAAGCCAAAGGAGGCAATATGATGGAATTCCAGGTGGGATTCAAATATGACACGCGCAATATGGAATCGGCTCCCACAAAAGGAATTTATGCCGATCTGAATGCAGCATGGGCTCCTGATATTTTCCACACGGGATATGATTTCCTTAAACTTGCAGCACGCTTCCGGCAGTATATCAGCCTTGGCACCGAACGTCTGGTACTGGCATACAGCCTTGCATACCAGGGTACACTTTCCGGCAATCAGGCTTTCTATACGCAGTCCTATATCGTCAATTTCAAGCCATCTGACGGACTTGGAGGCGCCACCACCCTAAGAGGTGTGTTATATAACCGTGTTATGGGTAATGACTACCTATGGGGCAACTTTGAACTGCGTGCCAGGATAATTGACACCAACCTGCTTAACCGCCGTATATTCGGAGTGTTTACACCATTCTTTGATGCTGGCGCCATAGTAAGACCTTACCGTTTTGACAGTCAGGTCAACTCATTTTCTGTCAGAGACAATGTGTCAGCCTCAGACTATGACAGTTACCGCACATCATTGCTTGACAAGGCCAGGGAGCTGCACATGAGTGCCGGCATCAGCGCACAGCTGGTTATTGATTACAATTTTATTCCGACAATAGTATTTGGCATACCTTTTGACAAGAGAGACGGTGACTACGGTCTCTACATGACACTTGATTATATTTTTTGAATATGATGAAAAAAACTCCGGTACTGCTGCTCACCGGTTATTTAGGCAGCGGAAAGACCACACTGGTCAACAGGATACTCAGCAACAGTAAAGGCATAAAGTTTGCCGTTATAGTAAATGATATAGGTGAGGTAAACATTGACGCCAGCCTCATACAGCAGGGAGGCGTGGTAGGTATGAAAGATGACAGCCTGGTAGCCCTGCAGAACGGATGTATATGCTGCACCCTCAAGATGGACCTTGTAGAGCAGCTGCACCAGATCATAGCCATGCACCGCTTTGACTACATAGTGATTGAGGCCAGCGGTATATGTGAGCCCGGTCCCATAGCCCAGACCATTGAATCCATCCCCCGCATGGAAGCCAAATACAACAAGGACGGAATACCAGACCTGGATTGCATCGTGACCGTGGTTGATGCACTACGCATACGCGATGAGTTTGGCTGCGGCGATGACCTGGTCAAGAAGAATATCGGTGAGGAGGATCTTGAGAACCTGGTTATCCAGCAGATTGAGTTCTGCAATATAATACTGCTCAACAAGGCATCAGAGGTTACCGCTCAGGAGATGGAGCGTATCCGCAAGGTCATACGCGCCCTGCAGCCACGCGCCCGCATACTGGAATGTGACTACGGAGACATAGATTTGAGTAACATACTTGACACGCATCTCTTTGACTTTGAGAATGTAGCCACCAGCGCTACCTGGATTCAGGAAATTGAGAAGCGTGGCGATGCATTGGCGCATCAGGATGATGATGACGATGACGAAGATGAACACGAGCATCATCACCACCATGACCACGATGATGACGATGATGATGACCATGATCACGAACATGAGCATGAGGAGCATCATCACGGCCATGAGCACCATCACCACCATCATCATGACCATGAAGGCGGTGAGGTTGAGGAATACGGTATAGGCACATACGTCTATTATGCACGCCGCCCCATGGATCTGAACCGTTTTGACTGGTTTGTTTCCAAGAAGTGGCCCAAGGGTGTTATCCGCACCAAAGGTATGTGTTACTTTGCCGATGAGTTTGACATCTGCTACCTCTTTGAGCAGGCCGGCAAGCAGATGAGCCTCAAGAATGCAGGCCAGTGGTATGCCACCATGCCCAAGCAGCAGCTTGACGCCATGATAGCCCAGGACCCTGTCCTTGCAGCTGATTGGGACCCGCAATACGGTGACCGCATGCAGAAACTTGTTTTCATCGGCCAGAATTTGGATAAGGCTTACATCAAAGAAGAGTTGGATAAATGCTTAACAGAATAGGGATGGTTCCTTCAGCGTGTTTTTTTGGGTATCAGTATCTGAAACTACGGACCTTTCAGGTCCTATCCCTCCCACGCCTTATAGGCGCGGGCCCCTCCCGTTCACAAGCCCA
>DBYQ01000039.1:1868-2069 GCA_002310015.1 Bacteroidales bacterium UBA1182 | reverse complement strand
TGGTTTCCGATACCGATACCCAAAAAAACACGCCAAATGAACCACCCCTATTGCGAGATATCTAAGTATGGAAGAACTTGAAGATATATTATCGGAGCACGGAGTGAAACCGACGGCAAACAGGCTGTTGGTTTTGAAGGCGTTGGCGGAGAGTCAGCGTCCGCTCACCATGGCTGAGCTGGAGGATCAGATTGACTCCAT
>DBYQ01000039.1:1654-1821 GCA_002310015.1 Bacteroidales bacterium UBA1182 | reverse complement strand
ATTGATGACGGCTGCGAGGGGGTGCGTTACGAGTTGTGTCATGCACATGGTGATGTTGATGATGACCGTCACGTTCATTTCCACTGTGAGGTATGTCACCGCACATTCTGTCTTGAGTACACCCCTATTCCCACTGTGGACTATCCCGCAGGCTTTGAGGTTGAGAC
>DBYQ01000039.1:1326-1581 GCA_002310015.1 Bacteroidales bacterium UBA1182 | reverse complement strand
TGTGCGCCCTGCAGCGGAGCCATCATAGAATGGATGCTGGCCAATGGCTACACACCCACCATATACTATTGCAATCCTAACATCTACCCATACGAGGAGTATCTTGTACGCAAGCAGGAGTGCTCCCGATACGCCACCGCCCAAGGTCTTGAGATAGTCGATGCCGATTATGATCATGGTACATGGAAATACTGCATATCAGGCCTTGAGGATGAGCCCGAGCGCGGATCCCGCTGCCTTGAGTGCTTCAAGACA
>DBYQ01000039.1:0-1264 GCA_002310015.1 Bacteroidales bacterium UBA1182 | reverse complement strand
AGCCGATGGAAACGCCACGACCAGATAGTCGAGGCCGGTCAGTGGGCAGCCTCACAGTTCCCGGGACTTACCTTCTGGGATAAGAACTGGCGACAGGGAGGATTGCAGGAACGTCGCTCAGAGATAATCCGTGAGCAGGATTTCTACAACCAGCGCTACTGCGGCTGCGAGTTCAGCATGCAGGCCATGCATGATGACAAGAAGATGGCCCGCCAGCGCATCAGGAAACTGGTGGCCGTAATGACTCCTGAAAGTAAAGCCGCACAGTCAGCAGCCATCTGGGAGCGTCTGGAAAAGAATAAGACATTCATAGAAAGCACTGACATACTCATCTACTGGTCCATGGATGATGAGGTACAGACACCCGCGTTCATTGACAAATGGACTGCCGCAGGCAAACGTTTCTACCTGCCCTCAATACAGGGTGATGACCTTATAGTAAAGCGTTACACAGGAACATCCAACCTCACCCCGGGCCAGAGTTTCAGCATACCTGAGCCCACAGGTGAGGCGGTATCGGACCTGAGCCCCATAACACTTGCTATAGTGCCTGGACGTGCCTTTGACAAGGATGGCAACCGCATGGGACGCGGCCGCGGATTCTATGACCGCTTGCTGCCACAGCTGCCCCATGCCGTCAAGGCCGGAGTCTGCTTTGACTGCCAGAAACTGCCGTCGGTTCCCACTGATGAGAATGACATTAAAATGGATTTCATAATATGATACTCTGGTATTCCGGATGCGGCAACAGCCGTTTTGTGGCCGATACGCTGGCACGTGAACTGGGTGACAGCAACATGGTGTTCATCCCCGAGGCTGCACGCCAGGGAACTGCATTGGAATTCGATCCCGATGAAATCCTGGGTATCGTTTTCCCGGTATATTCATGGTCTGTACCAAAACTGGTATCGGAGTTCCTGCGCACCGCAACAATAAAAGGAAAGCCCGCCTATATATTCGCAGCCTGCACCTGCGGCGATGAGACCGGACTTACTATAAAGCATCTCAAGAAAGACCTTGCCAAACAGGGTCTCACGCTGGATGCATTCTTTTCTTTCCAGATGCCCGAGACCTATGTCAACCTGCCCGGTTTCAAACTGGACACCGATGAAAATGCCCTGCGCAAAATAAACGGAACCCAAGAGAGCTTAAAAGAAACCGTCAGACTTATAAAGCAGCGTACTAAAGGAAACTTTGACCGCCTCAAAGGCGGATCATCGTTCTTTAAATCAAATATCCTCAAGCCCCTGTTCTACGGTCTGCT
>DBYQ01000012.1:9212-10019 GCA_002310015.1 Bacteroidales bacterium UBA1182 | reverse complement strand
CGTATGTTCCGGCAAGTTCAATCTTCATTTTTCTGAATAGGGCTGCAAAGATACGCATGAAACCGTCACTTTAATTAACTTTGCGTTATGAAAAAGTCAACATGGATAGGGCTGTTCCTGCTGCTGTTTGTGGTGTTATGCAGGTTATTCACTCCTGTGGCGGAGTTTTATGCGGGATATTGCTATCCGGTAATATCGGCTTGTCTATCGTGGCTGGTCTCAATCCTGCCGTTTTCACTTGAGGAGATAACGGTGCTGGTCTTTGTGGTCGTGTTCATAGGCTTAATAATTGTCTCTGTAAAGCGTAAACTGGGTTTTGTCTGTTGGCTTAAAAGAACCGCCAGGCTGATAATGTGGCTTGTGGTCTGGTTCTACATGGGATGGGGCAACAACTATTTCCGCAGGCCGCTCTATGAGAGGGCCGGGGTGGAGCGCAAGCCTTTTGAGAAAGAGGAATTCAACAGGTTCATTGCCATTTATACTGAGGAACTGAACCGCACGGCAGGTGCCAAGGTCATGATGGAGCAGGCCGTACTTGAACAGGATATCAATGAGTTCTACCGTCATCGGCCCGCAGAGTTGGGCTATACAAAACTGCACAGGTGGCAGCTTACCAAGCGCCCGCTCCTGAACCGGCTCTACTCATCGGTATCAGTATTGGGGTATATGGGGCCGTTCTTCTGTGAATCGCAGTTGAATCTGGACCTTCTGGATAATGAATACACTTCAACGCTTGCGCATGAAAAGGCTCATCTGGCGGGAGTTACCAGTGAGGCCGAGGCCAACTACTGGTCATACGTCTATTGC
>DBYQ01000012.1:0-9156 GCA_002310015.1 Bacteroidales bacterium UBA1182 | reverse complement strand
GCGCTTTACACTGAAGATGAGTACCATGAGTGGTTGGCGCAGGTAAGCCCCGTGGCGATACAGGACTTTAAGGATTCACGTGAGTACTGGCAGCAGAAACGTGTCAGGATACTAGATGAAATTCAGTCATGGATGATGGATTCCTACCTCAAATCAAACAACGTCAGTGAGGGGGCCGATGACTATATCGGCGTGGTTGGGATGATCATCACTATGGAATCAGCAAAAAAATAAGCAAAGATGAATCATAATCCGTTGTTACCGTTTTTGGTTGAGGGCCGTGTTGAGGCCGGGTGTGATGAGGCCGGGCGCGGCTGTCTGGCGGGGCCTGTCTATGCGGCTGCGGTGATATTGCCGCCTGATTTCAGCAATGAACTGCTCAATGACTCCAAACAACTGACTGAGAAGCAGCGCTATGCCCTGCGTCCCGTAATTGAGCGTGAGGCGTTGGCCTGGGCTGTGGGTGTGGTTGATAATCAGGAGATAGACAGGATAAACATTCTCAAGGCATCATTTACGGCCATGCATCGGGCCATAGACCAGCTGAAGGTGCGCCCGGAGCATCTGCTTATTGACGGCAACCGTTTTATTCCGTATCCGGGCATTCCGCATACCACCATCGTGAAGGGTGACGGCAAGATGATGTCCATTGCGGCGGCATCGGTCCTGGCCAAGACTTATCGTGATGACTTCATGAACAGGATTGCTGAGGAATATCCTCAATATGACTGGCTGGAGAACAAGGGGTATCCTACAAAAAAGCACAGGGATGCCATTAAGCAATACGGAACAACACCATATCACAGAATGTCATTCAACCTGCTTGGTGACGGACAACTTTCGCTCAATTTCATGTAGTTTAAGTTATCTATTTTAAGGTTTTTTGTACTTTTGCGTTCAAATTGCACATTCATGGTAAAAAGGTACGTATCTTTTCTGTTGCTTGCCATTTTTGTGGTTTCTCCGGCAAGGTCATTCAATTATAATTTAGCTTCACCTTCTTTTGACTTCAACCTTGAACTTAATCCGTTTTTTGTAAACGACGCTAATAGTAATTTCAGCCTTTCTGATGTGCCCGGAACTGAACCTAAGGTAGAAAAGACCGGCCTGAACAAGAGCGCGGCCATAGTACTTGGTACAGAAGCGCTGCTCATAACCGGAATAATGTCATCACTCTATGTTTCCTGGTATTCAGGTTCTGAAACAGGAGGGTTCCATTTTTATAACGACAATGATGAATGGCTCCAGATGGATAAGTTCGGGCATGCCAACTCTTGTTACAACTTGGCCAATATCGGCTATGAAGCTTTGAGTATGGCTGGTCTGAATGAGAAGCAATCCATACTTTACGGCGCGCCTCTGGGCATTACAATCATGACTATGGTTGAGATTTTTGATGCGCTTTCAAGTGACTGGGGCTTTTCTTGGGGAGATATGGGTGCCAATATCTTGGGAACCGGCCTCTTTATGGTGCAGCAGGCTGTATGGCATGAACAGCGCATTGCTCTCAAATATTCTTACCATAACTCAGGATGCTCCAAATATGATGTAAGGAATCCGGTTACAATGGAGAGGGATTACATTATGGGCAAGGACTGGTTGGACCGTTTCTATGAGGACTATAGCGGCGTAACCGTATGGTTGGCTTGCGATGTCAAATCACTGTTCATGAAAGAAACCAGCCGCTATCCGTCATGGTTAGGCTGGGCTATAGGATACGGTGCAGAGGGTATGACCGGTGAATACAACAACTATCAGCCTGCAGGTAAGGTCGGTGATGACGGTAACTGGGGACGCGGATGGGAGGATACGCCCGGACACTTGACATATATGCCCAACGACGCCCGTCAGCGCAGGTTGTTTTTTGCTCCCGATATAGACATCTCGCGCATTCCCTGCAAGAACAAGACCCTGAAGCATATACTCAGAGTGCTCAGTGCAGTAAAACTCCCCACACCTACACTTGAGTACCGTCCGGGTGAGGACCGTGTGGCTTGGCACTGGTTCTACTTTTAATTGAGAATTGAAAATTGAGAATTGAGAATTAATACGCTATACCTGCGTTAAAACTTGTGACATAAAAAAGACGATCCATCGGACCGTCTTTTTTTAATTCTCAATTCTCAATTCTCAATTTTCAATTTAGGAATGATGCACAGGGAGCCGTCAATATTGTAAATATCAAAGCTTATTCCTCTCTGTGAAAAGAAGCGGCTCAAAGTACCGTCTGTAGCCAGTTTCTCAGGCGTACCGGTAATGACTCCGTTGGTCTGGTCCATCAGCCAGATGGTATCCGATATCTGCAATGCCAGTTCCAGGTCATGCGTGGATAGGAATATTGTCTTGCCGGTGGTGCGTGACAGGTTATGCAACAGTTGCATTATCTCAACCTTACTGGGGAAATCAAGGAATGCAGTGGGCTCATCAAGGAATATCACGGGAGTCTCCTGGGCAAGAGCCTTGGCTATCATCACTTTCTGGCGCTCACCGTCACTCAGTGTCTGTACCATGCGGTCTTTAAGAGAGCTGATACCCACCATCTCAATGGCATTGGCCACAATCTCGCGGTCCTGCTGGTGCAGGGTACCCCAGAACCCGGTGTAAGGGCTGCGTCCCAAACCTATCAGATCCTCCACGCTCATGTTGCGCAGGTCAGTCTTCTCAGTAAGCACCACACCTATGGTCTTGGCGAGTTCCTTATCGGAATAATCATTCAGGTTACGGCCCATAATAGTGATTTCACCTTTCACGGGTGGCAGGAATGCTGACAGAGTACGGAGCAGGGTTGATTTGCCGGCACCGTTGGGACCGAGCAGGCAGGTCAGTTCTCCGCCGTAAATGGTGGCGTTGATATCATGAGCAACCACGGTCACGTTGTTCTTGCCGCGGTATCCCGTGCTGAGAGACTTTATTTGGATAGTAGGCTGAGCCATAAATTTTGAAACACACAAAAATACTATAATAATATCAAGAACCGTCCTATTTACTTAATTTTGCACCGTTATGCGTAAAAAGATATTCATTCTGTTGGCCTTGCTGATAGCAGTATCAGTGAACATATGTGCTGAAAGGCGTGGTATTGCCAATCCTCATGCCGTATATTTTGAGAAAGGAACCAAGACCGTGGGGTTGTCTTTCGGGTATGACTCATGGCAGGCATCGGGCGATGACGGTGTCCAGTTGCTCGCCATCATAAGCGGAGTCAAAGGTGATGTTTCAATGGCCGATGTCTCTGCAAACGGTGCCTGGTTCGTCAAGGATAATGTGTCACTTGGTGTCAGGCTCGGCTACAATGATGTCAGCCTTCAGTTGGATAGCCTTGAGCTGTCATCGGTAGAATTTAAAAACAAGCATTACAGGAAACAGGCTTTTAATGGTTCTGTTACCTGCCGCGGATATCTGCCTATGTTTGACGGCAAGGTGCTGGCCATGTTCGTTGAGGGCAGGCTTTCAGGCCAGAAAGGATACGTAAAGAGTTATGAGAACACAAAACGGGGCAAGGAGGGTACATACTCTGACTTGTATGAGTTGTCTTTCGGACTCTATCCGGGCGTGAGCGTGTGTTTTACCAAACACTTCTCTTTTGAAATGTTCCTGCCGCTTTTTGAGAGCGGATACAATTGGCGCAGCCAGACTGCAACCAAGTCTGATGACGGGCAGTTGTCACATGGTTTTGTACGTTTCAAGCCCAATCTGGTGGGATTAAGAATGGGTATAATATATAATTTCTGATGCTATGAAAAAGATATCTGTTCTATTGCTTGCTGCTGTTTCTGTCCTTTCATGCAGTGAATGGAAAAATGACCTTTATATTGAGGAAAGGACAAAAATGCCCGATAATCATGAACCTGCCGTTACGGCCGATGGCCAGCTCTATAACATGAACTTTGACCTGTGGACCAAGGATTCAAAAGGATATGAAGTGTGCTATGGACCGCAGGCATCGTCAGAGCAGCAGAGCGTTTGGGGTTCTGCAAATTCTACTACGGCATCATTAGGTTTCTACACATGTGTACAGGACAGTGTGTTTACCGCAGTTCCGGGTAAAGGTAAAAGTGCTGTAAAACTTCAGAGTCAAATGGTTGAATTCCTGTTTATAAAGAAATTTGCTGCCGGCAATTTCTTTTCAGGTCAGATGGGCAATACAAACTACGTCGCCATGAACGCGTCACTCAAATGGGGTATTCCGTTCACATTCCGCCCCAAGGCACTTGAGGGGTATGCCTGCTATAAACCTGCAATCATAGACAACGCCAACACTCCTTATGAAAGCAAGATCGGTTCAGTTGACAACGGCCACGTGTTTGTGCTGCTTACTGATTGGGATGAACAGTTTATTGTAGATCCGGCTGAGGATTCATTTGTAGATATTGACAATGATCCCAAGATTATCGGCTATGGCAAGGTTACGTTTGACCATTCCATGACCGATTATGAGAAATTCACTATCGACATAGATTACAGGAGCATCAGAACACCTAAGTACTTGGTGATTGTGGCCTCATCAAGCGCCCTCGGTGACTATTTTACCGGCGGGGTAGGCTCCACTCTCTATCTTGACGAGTTCAAGTTCCTTTACTGAATAGTCTCTCTTTTTAGGCTCTCGATGTACTTGTCAATGCGGCGCAGTTCATCAGGGATGCGGATGTTCTGCGGGCACTCCCTCTCGCAGCGGCGGCAGGCAATGCAGTGATCGGCCTGACGCACGGTGGGGATGGCCTCGTTGTAGGCCAGCAGATACTTGCGGCGGGCACGTGCATAGTGCTCCTGCTCCTTGCTCTTGACGTATGTTCCGGCGGTGATGTTGTCATTGTAGAACTTGAATATGCCGGGTATGTTGATGCCGTAAGGGCAGGGCATGCAGTAGTTGCAGGCGGTGCACTTTACCAGCGGATAGTCCTCCATTTGAGTTGCTACATCGAGCAGGAACTTCTTCTCCTCATCATCCAGTGGCTGGAAATCCAGGAATGACTCCAGGTTATCCTGCAGGTGCTCCATATAGGTCATGCCGCTCAGGGCGCACATCACACGCGGGAAACTGCCCACATAACGGAATGCCCACGATGCAATTGAACGTTCCGGCTCACGCTCCTTGAGTTTATCGGCAATCTGTGCCGGTACGTCCGATAGCGCTCCACCACGTAGAGGTTCCATAATTACGATAGGAATCTCACGCTTGTCAAGCTCGGCATAGAGATAATCGGCACGGGTGTTACGGCCGTTGGGGTGTTCCCAATCCACGTAGTTCATCTGGATCTGGACAAAGTCCCAGTGGTACTGGTCATGTAAGGCAATTATCTGGTCAAATCCCTCCTTGTTACCGTGGAATGAGAATCCCAGATTGCGGATATGACCTGCCTCACGTTCCTTTAGCAGGAAATCCATTGCCCCGGTATCCTTGAATCGTGTATTGAAGTCATTCAGGGTACCTATGCCGTGCAGCAGGTAATAATCCAGATAATCAGTCTTGAATATCTCAAGTGATTTACGGTACATGGCAACGCAGCCCTCATATGACGTAGCGTTGAAAACCGACATTTTGGTAGCAATCTTCCAGCTCTCACGCGGATGGCGGTTCAGCGCCTCAGCTGTGGCACGCTCGCTGTCACCGCCCAGATAAACGGGCGATGTGTCAAAGTAGTTCACACCGTGCTCCAGAGCATAGTCAACCAGACGGTTAACCTCCTCTTGGTCAATCACATTGCGGCCCTGCTCGTTACGTTTCTGCGGCCAGCGCATGCATCCGTAGCCCAGCACTCCTATGCCGGGATAGTGCTGAAGCATCTCTCCGTGCAGGTCTTTGTTTGAGGTTGATGACTTGCCGGCTTTCTTGGCTACATCAGGGGTGCAGGCATCAAGGGTAACTGCGGCCGCACCTGCTCCCATATATTTAAGGAATTCTCTTCTTTTCATAGTCTTCAGGCATTGTGGTGAATGGATAAACCGTTAACTGTTATGGCGCTTATGGGGCGTGACGGACAGAGGTTCTCGCACGCGCCGCAGCCTATGCAACGGTCCTCAGATACTGTTGGAATCTGGTTACGTGAGCCCTGCTGGCGTACCATACGTATTGCTCCCGATGGGCAGTGATATGCACAGTTACCGCAACTGTCCTTGCCTTGCGCGGGCAGGCACAGGTCCAGATTTACATGGGCTACGCCTATGCGGATGGTCTGTTTCTGCTCTACGCTCACGGGCTTGATGGCTCCGGCGGGGCAGACCTGACTGCATGCGGTACACTCCGGACGGCAGTAACCGTTCTCATAACTCATGTAAGGCTGAAGGAAATGCTCCAGGTCCGATGACGGACGCAGAACGTGGTTGGGGCAGGCGCTTATGCACAGTTGGCAGGCGGTGCAGTGGTCATAGAATGATTTTACGCTGCCGGCGCCGAACGGTACCAGGCGTTCAGACCGTTCCGGGTCTTTCTTGTCAATGACATCGGCAAAACCTCCGTGCATGTGGTCCTGGGCATGGGCTGCAGCACTTGCTGCAACTACGGCTCCGGTTACAAGGAATGCGCGTCGGCCCTGGTCAACATTATCGGGTTCATCATTCTTGCCGGAGCATTTGCATGGGGCAATATACTTGAAACTGATGGCGTTGTCCTGGCAGGTCTCTATGCAGTCAAAGCAATCCACGCATCGGCTGTAGTCAATTTTGTGATTCTTGGTGTCTATGCAACCGGCCTTGCAACCGCGGCCGCACTTGCCGCAGTTTATGCACTTGCTTTCATCAATGACGGGACGCAGTAGTGAGAACCGGCTCAGCAGGCTGAGCGTTGTACCCACAGGGCAGATGGTGTTGCAGTATTCACGGCCCCACATCCAGGCACAAACTATGATTATGATAAGTGTCAGCAGGCCTGTTATAAGCAGCGGCAGGGTAACTGATCCGTTGCTTGCAGCAACAATTGAGCGTACTATGCGTCCGTATGCACTGTAAGGGGCAATCAGGGCTATCAGCATCTGGCCGCTTACCACAATTGAAACGATAGAGAGCACCAGCACACCGTAGCGTACCGGTTTATGCTCATTCAGGAATTTGAACTTGTGGGTTTTCTTCTTCTTGAACAGTTTCTCGCCCTTGCGGCGTATCCAGATAATAAGGTCCTGGAAAACTCCAAGCGGGCAGATGACAGAGCAATAGATGCGTCCCACCAGCAATGTGAGCAGCACTACGCCAATTACAACGGCAAGGTTCATGGCAAGCAGCGAGGGCAGGAACTGCAATTTTGCCATCCATCCCCACCAGTCATGTCCTATTCCGATAAACAGCAACGTGATTCCAATCAAGAAGAGCGTTGCAAGAAAAATTCTTGTTTTGCGTAACATATTTGGTTTGTTGGATTATTCGTAAATCCGGTTTTAATGTCCTTAATTTGTCAAAGATAGCAAAAAGTTTAATATGTATTGCCCCATAAGAAATAATCCTGTTGCGTACTTTGCAACCGGGTTGCAAGAGTGGTGGTGTACCTTTGCAGCGGAAATCAAAAAGTACGCTATATGATACACGAACATTACCATCATCACGAGAATGAATGCTGCGAGCATGAACATCATCATGAGCACAATCACGAGCATGAGCACCACCATCATCACGAAGAGGAAGAGGAGGGCCACGGCCGTATTATCAAAATCATTCTGGCTACAGTATTGCTGATTGCTGCTGCAATCATTGAGAGAAAGACCAATTGGGCCGATTGGCAGTATCTGCTGCTGTTCCTGGTTCCTTATCTGATTGTGGGCTGGGAGACCTTGAAGGAGGCGGCTGAGGGGCTTATTCACGGCGAGGCGCTGAGTGAGGATTTCCTTATGAGCATTGCTACCATCGGCGCGCTTGTGATAGGTTTCATGCCGGGTGCTGAGACCCAGTTTGCTGAGGCTGTATTCGTGATGCTTTTCTTCCAGATTGGCGAGATGTTTGAGGAGATCGCTGAGGGCCGAAGCCGCAAGTCTATCTCTCATCTTATGGATATTCGCCCCGATACGGCGCACGTGGAGCGTGACGGAGAACTCTTTACGGTGGCTCCCGATACTGTCAATCCGGGTGAGATAATAGTGATACGTCCCGGTGAGAAGGTGCCTATGGACGGTGTGGTGGTGAACGGCAGTTCAAACCTTGACACCGTTGCGCTGACGGGCGAGAGCGTGCCCCGCAGCATCATGGTGGGCGATGAGATCCTGTCTGGCTGCGTTAACCTGAGCGGTGTGGTCAAGGTGCGTACCACTAAGGCTTTTGCCGAGTCAACGGTTTCAAAGATTCTGGACCTTGTGGAGAACGCCGCTGAGAGCAAGAGCCGCAGCGAGAGTTTCATAACCAGGTTTGCCCGCGTCTATACGCCTATTGTTGTGGGGCTTGCAGTGCTGGTGGCAGTGGTGCCCGGACTGATTACGGGTGATTGGGCATCATGGATATATCGCGGCCTGCTGTTCCTGGTGGTATCATGCCCGTGCGCTCTGGTAATATCGGTCCCGCTCACGTTCTTTGGCGGACTGGGCGGCGCATCACGCAAGGGTATCCTTATCAAGGGCTCCAACCTTATTGACAAACTGGCCGGCGTAAAGACTGTTGTGTTTGACAAGACGGGAACGCTCACTGAGGGCGTGTTTGAGGTAACGGCCGTGCATCCGCAGATGATTGATGACAATGAACTGCTGCATCTGGCCGCCCACGTGGAGCGTCACTCTACGCATCCCATTGCAATGGCCCTGCGTAACGCCTATCCCAATGAGCAGGATGATTGTGTTATAGCCGATGTCCAGGAGACCGCCGGTCACGGAATCCTGGCTACGGTGAACGGCAGGCGCGTGGCTGTGGGCAACAGCAAACTGATGGAGAAAGTGGGTGCTGATTGGCGTCCGTGCCATCATGCCGGAACCATTATCCATGTGGCGATTGATGGCCAGTATGCCGGCCACATAGTGATATCGGACCGTGTCAAGGAGGATGCTGCAATGGGCATAGCAAACCTCAGGGCTGCCGGAATCAGCAAGACCGTGATGCTTACCGGTGACCAGGAGCANNNGCTGCCGCTGTAGCCGGTAAGGTAGGGGTGGATGAATATCACGCCCAACTGCTCCCGGCAGATAAGGTTGCAGAGGTTGAGAAACTGCTGGCAGGCGGCACGCTGGCATTCGTGGGTGACGGCATAAA
>DBYQ01000049.1:7129-7776 GCA_002310015.1 Bacteroidales bacterium UBA1182 | reverse complement strand
CCCGAGCCCGATACCTGCAGCCCGCTCCAGGTCAATGTGGGCGTGGAGGCTGCTACACGTGCTATGGATGCTTTGACTATGGTGAATCTTGTGGACTTTGACGTATCGGCCATCTGGAACTACAACGCCCTGCCTCAGAATAAATGGTACATGAAACAGCTCAAGGTTACCAAACCCTCTACTGCATGGGTTACAACACCCATGTCATACTGGACCGTAACCGGAAATCTGAGTTTCTTTATGTACGCACCTTCGGCCAGCTCGGTGGATGGCATTACGCCCGTCTATTCCGTAACGGGAATGCCGGCCATAGAATACACTCCCAACCCTGACAATATCAACGATATGCCGGATCTCTGCATGGCGCGCCCCGTGCTCAACTCCACCAAGGAGATAGGCTCCGTGCCCGCCGTGTTCCACCATACGCTCACACAGATATGGTTTGACATGAATTATGAGGGAACACCTCCGTCGGGCTATTCGGTCAAGGTTGAGAATGTGAAGCTGCGCAATATAGTAGGTACACGTACCGCTACATATACTACCGTCCCTCCATATTTTGAGTGGAGTGGGGGTACTCCCGATGCCGATTACGAGCTCAAACTCTCGTCGAGCCATCTGCGCGACATGTACCTTTCGCTCAAGCC
>DBYQ01000049.1:6429-7020 GCA_002310015.1 Bacteroidales bacterium UBA1182 | reverse complement strand
TTTACCAAGTCGGTCAACATACCGTCACCGTCAGTATGGCCGGCCAACCGCTGCATTCACTATAAGATTACAGTCGATGTGGGTGTCTCTTCGCCCATCAACTTGAGCGGATACTCCATTGATGACTGGACCGAGTCCGGCAGTATTCATGCAGACATTGAATTTGACTGATATGAGGTATATTAAGATATCAATACTCTTGCTTACGCTGACGCTTGTATGCTGTACCGGCAGCAAGCCGTTGGATCCCGAGCCGGGTCCTTATGTACCGGGAGGAGCACAGGGAACCAAGTTCACCATTGAAGGTGCTACATTCAGCACTGGCCATACATTCGGCCTCTATATCTGCAAGCATGAGGATCAGGCAAACAATCCCGGCAGTCTGCAGTTCGAGGAGCACAACAAGGGCTACAACAACGTAAAGGTTCAAAAGACTGCAACGTCATGGAGTTTCTATAACTCAGTTCTCAGGGAGAACCTCTCGCAGCTCTATATCTCAACCAATGATGATGACGTGAATGCCGATGTCTACGCCTACGCCCCGTATGTTGAGAATGCGGTGAGTCCGGTTGAGATACCCTTCAACATCAA
>DBYQ01000049.1:4466-6364 GCA_002310015.1 Bacteroidales bacterium UBA1182 | reverse complement strand
TGTTGCTCAACTTCCACCACGTGCTTACCAAACTGGAGTTCTGCCTCAGGATCAAGAACAGTCTGAATTCGGTCAGTGTCCATAATGTAGACTCAATAGTGATACGCAAGGCCGGCGCCAAGACCACCGAGCTTTACCGTACCGGAACGTTTAACGCAATAACCGGTGATCTTACACCTGCCACTACCTCCGACAGCATAAGCGTAAAGAGTTTCTTCAGTGACGCGAACGGAGCCGGCCGAAACGGTACTTTCAACTCGACCACGCCCAGGAGCTTCAATGTGATGCTCTATCCCGTTGAATTTGTGGCCGACGGCGACCTGGAGGTGGTTCTGGTTATAGACGGATTCCGCAAGACATTCGCCATAACCCGTGAGAATGTAAGGCACTCAGACGGTACGACCTATGGATTCAAGGCTGCTAACGAGTATAAGTTCAACATAACAATAGACAACTATGTACATCTGGACGGAGTGACCATAAAGACAGATTGGCCGACCGATTCATATGCCGATGAAATATGATTGCAGATGAGAATTAAAGCCTTTTTCCTGTCATTGATGATTGTCACGGTTGGATGCAACCGCGACAAGGCTCATTTTGTGCAGGAGGATGAACCTTATGAACTGCAGTTCTCCATGGGCACCAAGGCGGGCTCACCAGGTGATGTGACTTACCGTACGGTGCTGTATCAGTATAATGACTTGAGTGAGTATTATAGTAACAGATTTGTAGGAACATATAGGGATAAGGATGAAAAGGAATGGATGACCCCTTGTCAGGTAAACAATTCTACAGGAACATGGATAGCTGATAATCCCGAGTATGGACTTAGAGCCGCTTATTCAGGAAGTTATTTTTTAAGTATAGTTTCACCGGCGGTTCAGCCAGATTGGTATGAAGTCGGCATAGGAGGTAATTATTCCAGATGGGGGTATCATCTACAAAGGACTGGCGATTTATTTAAGATTAGTCATCCGGTGAGAGTGACCGTAGGTGGTAATCATTTGAACGGTAAGTGGGTTTATCAGGCCAATGGAAACGAGTTGTGTGACCGTCGTGCTAAAGTAACTGTCAAACTTGAGTGCGGTGAAGATTTGTCTGTGGTTCATGTAAACAAACTCATGTTAAAGAACATATATACAGATGCTTATTATGACTTTGCGACTGACAGCCTGTATAATCCCGTTCTAGACTTGGTGGGCGAGTTGTTGCATGATAGTGCAGATCCGGAGATTGAACTGTTACATGGCGAACCGGCTACAACAATCTGTTCTGATTTCTATCTGTTTGCTTTTGATTACAACCGTATTGATGCAGATTATCATTTCATATATGATCTACCTAAACTTGAGGTGACTATGGGTAGCGGTACTGTGTTGGTTCCGTTTCACTATAAGCTTGAACCCCAGCATTCCTATACCTATACGCTTTCTATCAACTCGGCATTCGTAAAGCTGGCCTTGACGGTTCAGCCCTGGAATGATGCATCGGGTAATCAGGATGAGACCATTGGTGCTCCTGTAACGGATACATTCACTTTCGATGCAGGAACATGGGATATTGTGAATGGTGGAACAGGTGAGATATAAATCAGGTGATATGAAGAGAGGAATAAAGACATTAATGATGATTGTCGCTGCGACGCTTCTGATGATGGCATGCAGTGATGACCGCGTTATGGATTATATCCTGCAGGAGGACACACCTGTAAACGTACATCTGGCGCTTAATGTGGCACCTATGACAGGAAATGTCATTGAGACCCGCAGCGCACATGTTGATGAGGCTACACAGGAGGACAACGAAATCCATAATATCTGGGTGCTTCAGTTCCGAGGAACTACAGCGGCTGACTCTTTACGTGAGGCGCGTTACTATAAATCATATGATCCTAC
>DBYQ01000049.1:3142-4389 GCA_002310015.1 Bacteroidales bacterium UBA1182 | reverse complement strand
TGGCCGAATTCATTGAGTCATACAGAACTGTAAGAGATGAACGTAGCTTGGATTCTATAGTGGCAGGTAAACATTGTGCTCTTATGAGTGCATATCAGGATGTCACTCTCAATGAGGCAGGTGTAACTCTGAATTTTAATCTGCTGCGTACCATTTGCAAGGTTGATGTAACCATTACCAATACTACCAAGGAGACAACCGCAACAGATGTTGATATAAAAAGTGTGACAGTATGCTCCGTGCCTTCCAGGTCTTTCTTCTTTAACAGCTATAGTTTGCCGAACCGTTATCCGGCTGTATTTAACGGCGACCGTATAAGCTATCCGGCCATGAATTGGACAGATGGAACCCCGGGAGGCAATGATGAACAGCGCAGTTTTACCTTCTATCTGCCGGTAAACAAGAGCGGAACTGCGGCAGTTCCCGGCAATCCCCTTCAGCGTAATGCATATGCGCCTGACGGTGCTACATATATCTGCATAAGAGGCACATATGATGATCCTGTCGATCCGTCAATCAAACGCCCTGTAGAATACAATATCATGCTTGGAGACAATGATACTGATTATAATCTTTTGCCCAACAGTAAGTACAACTACAACATAACGATTGATGATATAGCCGATACCCAGACTGACAGCCGTCAGGTGGAGCAGGCGTTGGTTGATTACTGTTCCCAGGAGCATGCCAATACATATATGATACATCCTTCAAATGTTGAGGGTACATGGAAAAACTACCGCATTCCCGTGGCCAAATGCTATGATTTCTGGAACACTTTTGAAGGTTATTACAAGGATGCCGCCAATGCGTTGATGCCGGGAGGCTACGGCTGGAAGGTTGAGGTGATATGGAGCGAGCAGCCCATTACATATGACACCAATTTCAAGTGGATAAAAGATGAGGGCACCGATTACCGCGATTATTTTGAATTCTCTCTTCCCTATGGCGTTGAACACGGCTCCATCGTAATAGGAATACGCAGATATACAGATGCTGGAAGGACGCAACTTACAGATGAGTTTATATGGAGTTGGCAGATGTGGGTGACTGATTATAACCCGGATGTGGCTTTCCACTATACACCGGAATATGACATAGACGGTAACGAAACTCATTTTGAGTATTCTGTACCGGGAGGCGATGTTCATCGGTATAACACAGCTGGGTGGAAAGAAGGCGCCAAGTATGACGGGTGCTTCGTGATGGACCGAAATTTGGGAGCTCTCTCGACGGCGTATCGTAGC
>DBYQ01000049.1:2557-3037 GCA_002310015.1 Bacteroidales bacterium UBA1182 | reverse complement strand
GGACAGGAATCTTTACGTTATTTATAATCCCACTACCTTCTGGGAAGGTTATGAATGGAGTGGCGAGTGGCGTAACAGTGCTGTATATACGGCTGCAGGTCTAATGTGGGGCGATCCGCGTAACAAGTCAGCAATAAACAAGGGAGTATTTGATCCATGCCCTCCCGGATGGAGAGTACCCACAAAGGATGCTTTTGCATCCCTGTCATGGGTTGAAGATGGAAGTAACGGACGTAAAGCCCAATTGGCACCCAATGTATATGTACGTAGTTCATCAGGAGTGACACGTGATTCTAATACGTATCCAAGATTTGGATTAGAATGGGTATATCCTGCATTTACTCAATTCTGGTGTGCTGATGCCACATATTATCATGGTTCGTATGAGTTGCCTTCCAAATTGCTTGGAAAATTCGTCAGATGTGTAACTGATAAACCTTTTGATTGATTTAGGAATGAAGAGGATAGGTTTATACATAT
>DBYQ01000049.1:0-2362 GCA_002310015.1 Bacteroidales bacterium UBA1182 | reverse complement strand
ACATCGGATGTTGAGAACTATCTGCTTTTTGTAGCCAATACAAATAATCAGTCAATAGAGTTCAGTAAATGCCAGACCCTGGATGATGTAAAGAATCTCAAGTTCGCTGTATTGCATGATACACAGGCAGCTGGAGAGTACTACGGAGACTGTTACAACATGCTGATGAACGGCCATGTCCAGACTGTGGTAAGCGGAGCGTCTCTGTCGCTTGATGTGCCTTTAAAGCGTAATGCAGTACGTATGGATGTAAAGATTTCCAACACTACCGGCGAAACTGAGAACCCTATTACGATTGACTCGGTAGGTTTATACTCGGGTGTGATATATATGAACTATTATACTGATTATACACTTCCGGAAATCTATCCTGCCGTTTATGCAGCAAAACCGTTAGCCTATCCGGCAACGGCTTGGGATGACGCTTTAGCCGACGGTACGGCCCGCCGCTTTACTTTCTACTGTCCGGCCAACAAGAGGGGAATGGCTGCATCTGATGACCCCAAGCATAAACTGTTTTTTGCACCTGATGGCATAACCTATCTGCAGATATGGGGCACGGATTCCCAGGGAAACAGGGTTACGTACAAGTTCGCTTTGGGCGCAGACCTTACCCGTGACTGCAATCTTTTGCCTAATACTGACTACTCTTATGAGTTTACAATAAGCAGTGCAGGTGATTTTGCTACTGACAGCCGTGCAGAGAATCTCGCTATGCAGGATTTCACCCAGGCTCCGCTGGCAAACTCATATATGATTCATCCGCCAAGCGTAAAGGGCGTGTGGAAATCGGTCCGAATTCCGGTTAAGCGTATAAATGACTTCTGGAACGCAACCGACGGTTATGAGCATGTTCCTGCCAATGCGCTGAGTGAAGGCTCGTACGGGTGGAAAGCCGAGATAATACGCAGTTCGGTTGAACTGATTGAGGATGTCAACTTCAAGTGGATAAAGCGTGAGGGTGCCGATTACAGGGACTACTTTGAGTTTGCAATTACAGAAGGAGTAGAGGGCAATATCATATTGGGAGTGCACCGTTATACTGATGTAGGCCGCACTCTGCTGGATGATGTGTTCCTGTGGAGCTGGCACATGTGGGTAACTGATTATGATCCGGATATTGTCTTGCCGTTGCTCACCCCTGAACTGGATGCCAACGGCAATGATACGCGCTGGGTATACGGTGTTTTGAAGGGCGATGTAAACAGATTCTCCGGCAATATATGGAAGACAGGAGGCGCACTTGAAGGACGGTATATGATGGACCGCAATTTGGGCGCACTGTCCCAGACCGAACGTCATGGCCCGGGCACTCTGTATTATCAGCTTGGACGCAAAGATCCTTTTATGTATGCTTCAAGTATGAATGGGGCCCCCACCAAAGGTGTTACTGTTTATAACCGCTACAATGACGCCTTAGAATTTCCATTCAAGACAAAGGCACAGTTGGAGTCTGCCAACAGTCAGAATGATTTGGTCAGATATTCCATATATCATCCTGATACGTATCTGCTTGTGCCTGGAGATTGGTCATGGGGAGATGTTGGTGATTATTCGTCACTCAAATACTGTAATGCTGCAAACTGGTATGATCCAAAACTGACAACCGGCAATACGCCCAACCTCAACGCCAAGAGTATATTCGATCCTTGTCCGGCCGGATGGAGAGTCGCTCCCAGGGTCAGTATGACAAACCCTGCCGGAACAGTAACCCAGGCTGTCAACAATATTAGTGTCAGGACCCTTCCTAACGGTGCTGTGATATATCTGCCCTATTCCGGAGATTGGGCAAATGGTGGTCCCTCCAATACTTATGTATATCAAAACGGTATTCCACTGTGGTCTAACCAGAATGCGCAAGGAACTGTTTATTCTCCACAAGCGATAGATGGAGGCGGTAATGCCAACTTGCCTCGTCCCGTCCGCTGCGTCTCCTACACCGAACCGTAAATGTCATGAAAAGGAGCCTGTCCATAATGCTGTCAGTGATGTGGGCCTTCACGGTGGGTTGCAGCCGTGAGGGTAGGGAGATGCTGCAGGATGACGGACAGGTGGAGTTCAGCATAATGATGGGCACCAAGTCGGGATCACCGGGTGATGTGACTTACCGTGCGCTTCTGCTGAACAGGAACTCATTGCTCTATACGGGCTTTAACGGCAGTTACCGCCAGAAAGACGCCAAGGCCTGGATGACCCCGTGTCAGGTGGATGCATCGGGCGTATGGATGGCCGATGACAGCCGATACGGACTGCGCGCCAATACGACAAGCGGCAATAATGCGTTCCAGCTGACGGTAGTATCACCCGCCATTGCCCCTAACTGGCATGTGCTTGCCGTAGCCGATCCGCCAACCCCTGAGAA
>DBYQ01000043.1 GCA_002310015.1 Bacteroidales bacterium UBA1182 | reverse complement strand
CCGCAGACGGAGGTAATGGAGTATCTTATGGAGACCGATGCCACTGCACGTACAGGCATGGCAGTTCTCCAGGCCGAGAGTGAAGTTTCCGCCATCAACATGGTCTATGGCGGTGCATCCACAGGACACAGAGTTATGACATCCTCATCCAGCCCCGGTATAAGCCTGATGGCAGAGGGTATATCATATCTGGCAGGAGCTGAGCTTCCATGCCTGCTTATCAACGTGTCACGCGGAGGCCCCGGACTGGGAACCATCCAGCCCAGCCAGGCCGACTATTTCCAGACTGTAAAGGGCGGTGGCCACGGTGATTACAAGCTGCTCACCCTGGCACCCTCATCAGTCCAGGAACTGGCTGATTTCATAGCATTAGGATTTGACCTTGCGTTCAAATACCGTAACCCCACAATGATCCTGGCCGACGGTGCCCTGGGTCAGATGATGGAGAAGATATATCTGCCTGCTCAGCGTCCCCGCATGAGCGAGTATCCTGACTGGGCCACCAACGGTACCCCCGAGGGTAAGGAACGTCGTTATATCACCTCACTCAACCTGCTTCCGCAGGAGCATGAACTGGTGAACATCCGCTTGCAGAAGAAATACCGCGAGATGGAGCAGAACGAGGTACGTTACGAGATGATTCAATGCGATGACGCTGACTACGTAATAGTAGCATTCGGTATCATCGCCCGTATAGCACAGAAGAGCATTGAGCTGGCTCGCGCCAAAGGCCACAAGATCGGTCTGTTCCGCCCCATCTCACTCTATCCTTTCCCATATGACCAGATACGCGAGCTGGCTGACAACCCACGCATCAAGGGCCTCTTCTCTGTTGAGCTGAGCGCCGGTCAGATGATTGAGGATATCCGTCTGGCTGTTGAGGGCCGCAAGCCCATAGGCTTCTTTGGCCGTCTGGGCGGTATGGTTCCCACACCAGAGGAGATTGAGACTGCTCTCTACAATTACTTTAATATCAAATGAGCACAGCAATGGAAGTAAACGATATAATCAAACCTGAGAATCTGGTCTATCAGAAAAGCCGTCTGATGGCTGAGAAGCAGTTCAACTTCTGCCCCGGCTGCGGCCACGGTGTAGTGGTACGTACCATTGCCGAGGTTATTGAGGAGATGGGCATAGAGCATGACGTAATAGGCATCTCACCGGTAGGATGCTCAGTATTCCTCTATGATTTCTATAAGTTCGATGTAGTTGAGGCTGCTCACGGACGTGCCTGCGCCGTTGCAACCGGTATCAAGCGCGTTCAGCCCGATAAGTTCGTCTTCACCTATCAGGGTGACGGTGACCTGGCTGCCATCGGTACAGGTGAGACTATGCACGCCTGCAACCGCGGTGAGAACATCGTGATAGTATTCATCAACAACGGTATTTACGGAATGACCGGCGGTCAGATGGCCCCCACCACTCTGGAGGGAATGAAGACCACCACCTGCCCCCGCGGCCGTGACGTCAAGACCATGGGTTACCCGCTCAACATCACTCCGCTGCTTGCCCAGCTGGACGGTGTCTGCTACGTGACACGTCACTCAGTTCACACCCCCGCCAATGTACGCAAGCTCAAGAAGGCACTGCGTCAGGCATTTGAGAACCAGCGCGACAAGAAGGGGACATCAATCGTTGAGGTTGTTTCCAACTGTAACTCAGGCTGGGGTCTCACTCCCAAACAGGCAAACGACTGGATGGTCGAGAATATGTTCAAGAAATATCCTCTGGGCGACATGAAGGTTGACGGTAAAATCGTCATGGACATGAACGCTCCCAGATAACCCGGAAAAGAGACACATATTATGACAGAAGAGATAATCATAGCCGGATTCGGAGGACAGGGTGTCCTCTCAATGGGTAAGATAATTGCATACTCAGGCCTTATGCAGGGTCTGGAAGTGTCATGGATGCCGTCATACGGTCCCGAGATCCGTGGAGGTACAGCAAACGTAACGGTTATCCTGAGTGACAGCCGCATCAGTTCACCTATACTGCAGAAGTTCAGCACCGCAATCATACTGAACCAGCAGTCAATGGATAAGTTTGAGCCTATGGTAAAGCCCGGTGGCGTACTCATCTACACCCCCAGTACCATTACCCGTAAGCCCACACGCACAGACATTACCATCTACCCCATCAAGGCCATTGAGGAAGCTGCCAAGATTAACGCCTCAAAGGTAGCCAACATGTTCCTGCTGGGAGCATTCATGAAGATACGCCCCATTCTCCAGGTAGACTACGTAATGGAAGGCATCAAGCACTCCGTATCCGAACGCAACTGGAAGTATCTGCCGCTCAATGAAAAGGCCATCAAGGCCGGAATGGAACTGGTAAAGTAAACTACTTATCCCGATGAAAAAATTCGGAATAACATTCATCATGGCCGCCGCATTGTGTATAAACAGTGCGGCAGCCTTGCCTTTTAAGTTTGAATTGAATCAGTTCTCAATAAATCCGGAGCTTTACACTTTTAATCCAGACCTTAACGTTACATTTGAGACGGGTACCACCGGAATAGGGTTCGGTATTGAATCACGCCTGAACCAATATTTCGGAGTTCGCACAAGTTTCACCTGGATACCTCATTTTGAAGTGCCTCTGCATTTCAGGATACAGGTAGGAGATGATGACAATCCCGGTTATGACAATCAGGGACGTTCACGTTTTGACCGTATGGCCGACGAATTGGAAGAGATTACAGGCTTTAAGATTTCCCAGCAAGTTGAAATGATAGGTGAGCCCAATATGTACAACTTCAAGTTGCTCATAGACGTACACCCGTTTAAAGACAAGAGATGGTATCTTACCACAGGTTTCTACGCCGGTTCCTCAGTTATCGGCCGTGCCCATAACCGCGCGGAGGATATGACCACGCTTATTGCAGCCGCCATGTACAATAACATCTATGACAATGTATATGATACAGAGTATAATGATGATGCTGAACCTCACGGCGTAATCTTGGGAGTTGAATTATCAGAGGAAATAACAGATAAGATATTTGATGCCGGGCGTATGGGGATGCATGTGGGTGATTATAAAGGCCAGACTGACATAAACGGCAAACCCGTTCGCTATAGGATGGAACCTGGAGCAGACAACATGGTTAAAGCAGAAATGGTTGTCAATTCCTTTAAGCCATATCTGGGCGCCGGATTCGGCGGTTCTTTAAGCAAGAACGATGACCGTATCAGATTTGCCATTGACTGTGGAATCCTGTTTTGGGGTGGAACTCCCAAGATATACACTCATGACGGGACGGAGATTGTGCATGACCTTACCAACTTAAATCACCAGATAGAAAAATACGTAAAGCTTATACGGCCACTTAAGGTCTTTCCCCTGCTAAATCTGAGTCTGACATACAGAATATCCAAGTAAAAAAAGAAAGCCTTCCCAGAGAAAAGGCTTTCTTTTTTCATATAATCTTTCCGTCCGTTATTCTACCGTTACCTTCTTGCGGTCGATGATATAGATACCGGGAGCAAGCTTATCAATCTCATCAGCAGTAAGCATTCCAATGAATCTTCCGGAAATGAAATACACCTCCTTTAGACCTGAATAGGTGGCACTGTGAACTGACGAATTTGCACGTTCATCCAATATCTCCATATACCTTTCCTGTGTAATAACAGGAATTTCTGAAGGACAATCCGAGTCAACAATAAGATAAGACTGGTTGGCTGCAAGATACTGTATTCCATCTTCAGGTGTTTCCTTAGAGAGCACATAGCCCAAACGACCATCCTCCATCTTGCCAAGCACCCTCATGGTTGAGCTGTCAAACTCCGTTCTGGCATCCGGTGATATCAAATTTCTGATACGATTATTGAAATATACACCTTTTAGTTTGTTGTCAGCAGGAATAGCAGCATAATTATATTTCAAGTCCAGTTTATTCTGGGCTGTAACAGCCGATGCACATTCTATGAACACAGGCATATTGGCAGGAATCACATCACCGGTAAACTCCTTAAGCACAGCCCCCTCCTTGTCCACAACGGATATATACCAAACCTTCATATCCTCTGATACCGGCGTAAAGCCGAAATCAGCATAAAAAGGCTGATAGAACTTGCCGTCAACCTCAATTGAAGGAGTTATACCAAACCATTCATCAGTTGTGACATCCAATTTGGTTCCAATCCAGTTCCTGTAAGTACCGGAGCCGTCTGTTCCCATCTTGCCTCTATCCATATCAAGAGTAGTATTAGCATCGCAAAGGGACTTTCTTACACCCTCTTTGGTAACAGTCAGCTGATAGTACCCGTTTCCTACAGTCAGGGTAAGATACTCATTAAACATCTTATATATACCCATTCCCTGGCCCTGCAGATCATATTGATTATTATTATGTTTCTCAACATATACAACAGATGCCGGATCGGAAAACCTACTATGACCTTGCGACTCTTTCCATAACTCAATCGCTCCCATCTCTGCATCAAGAGCAGTCCAGTTAATAGAACCGGTGTTATCACGGACATAAACATATCTTTCAGTTTTCATATTCTGAACCCTATAATAGCCGCTCTCGGCAGCATTTTGGGCATTTATGAAAACCGTTATAAAAGATAGAACTATGATTATCAGACTTTTCATATATAAAATAAATGGACTTGCCTGCAAACCTGCCAAGAGGCTGTTACAGGCAAGTCCATATTAAGGGTAATAGTTATTTATTTAACTACGCAGATGCAGACACGGTTAAGTGAGATATCATCCTGATGAACTGCGAAGCTTGAACCATGAGCAGCAGTAGTGATACGTGACTCATCTATACCGGCATCAAGAAGAGCCTTCTTGACAGTCTCTGCACGACGCTCAGATATCTTCTGGTTATAAGCGGAAGTACCTGTAGCACTGTCAGCATAAGCAGAGATGCTGATCTTGGCATTGGGATCATTCTTGAGAACCTCAACAATATGCTCAATCTTGTATCTCTCCGTCTTCTCATAAGTGTGCTTGTTGATAAGGAAGTAAACCTCCTCATAAACCTCTGACTTAGCAACTGTCTTCTCTACGACCTTCTCTACAACCTTTTCTACAACATTATCCTCAGGATTGCACTTAGGAGCATAATTAGCAGCATCTGATATAGGTATCATCTTGACTGCAGGCTCCTTGGTATATGTTGTACCGAAGCAGTACTTCACGCCAACCAAGCAGTTGAAATACCAATCCCAGTTGTTAGCCTGCTTGGAGTTATATTTATCAGACAGGGTATTAGCCTGCAACTCCAATCCAAGGGCCAGATTATCAGTAATATGCCAATCTACATAAGCACCTACACGACCTACTACGTATGGACCTTTGTCATCAGCCCACTTGATAATCTTGCTATCAACGTAATCAGGATCAGCAGCTGTTGCATAAGGATAAGCTGCATTATAGGCTGCAATCATATCATTTCTGGCATCCTTAACCTTATCCTTTCCAAACGGAATGTTCAATCCGATACCGGCTAAAACTCCGGCATTAATCTTACGAGGTTTGAATCCGCCAATCAGATTGGTAAGGTCAAACATGGCATCAACTGAAGGAGCGATAAAATTCCAACTCCAGTCATACTGTTTACCATCAGGAGAATATTTACCCTCTGAACCGGCTTTACTCTTCCAAGCGTTGATTGATAAACGACCGGCTATTACAGGTGTAAACTCATATCCTACAGCAAGCTCTGCGTCAAGACTCAAAAGATCAGTAAAGGAAACCTCACCAAGAGTGTATTGACCGCCAAACTGGCCCTGTATGAACCAATGAGGATTGAATTCATATTCGAACTGCTCGTCTGCATCACTCTGTGCCCTCATCGGAAGCACAGCCATAAGTGCAGCAGCTACGATTATATAAAACTTTTTCATCGTTCTTTACTGTTTAAGGGTTACTTTACATTCACATAGAACTTGCGGTGGTACATGTAACCATCGTAGTCAATGGTAGAAATCAAGATTTCATAGATACCCTTCTTGGAAGGCTCAAACTTAACGATCTTTGTATCACCATCCAAAAGTTTGCCAAAGTCACCAGCAGCGTTAACTGTATTCTTGATGTAATCAGCATTTTGATCATCATTCTGGTAATCCTTACCGGTTGAAGCATCTCTGAAGTTAGTTACAGCAATGTACTTCTTATAAGCAGGAGTTATAATCTCATTTGTAAGTGATGTGATTACAAGCTCATAAGTACCTGTACCTGAAAGAGGAGTAGGAACACCATATGACTTACTTACCGGATGGAAATCACCATTAGCGGCATAAAGCAGCATAGGCTGTGTAAGCTCTCTGCCCAGACCATCTACACGTTTGTAATAACTGTTCAACTTATTGGCAAGTGTTTCAACCTTCTTGACAAACTTGTTGTTACCAATCTGTTTCTTAATGTCACCTACAATATTGGTTACATTAGAATTAACAGTGCCTTCTATTGAATTCAGCATACTGTTGACCTTAGTCTGGAGCTGATCCTGAATGTTGTTAACAATAGAGTCAATGTTGACTTTCAGACCGTTAAGTGTAGCCTGAAGAGTATCCATTACAGCTGTGATCTTCTCATTCAAATTGATATAAACTGAATCAAGTGATATTTCTACTGTATCCTTGATGTTTATTGTTGTTGTCATATTCACATCGGCCGTAATGGGATTGCCATAGTAGTCTTTTTGAGTAGTCGTAGCTGTACCTGTGCTTGAACCAGTTCCTGTTGCATCCACATAGATCTTCAAGGTCTGATGTATAGCTGAAGTATCAAATGTTATTGAAGGAATTGAGAAAGACACAGCACCCATCTTTATTGTATCAAAATCCAATGTGAATGAAGGTATATTGATCTGATCCAACAGATAATGGATAGGATTATTCGGAATATCATAAGAAGGAATCTTTCCTGATATCTTATCTATAGCATTATATGAAAGCGGTTTAATGGTTGCAACAGCCAGATTATACTCTGAAGTAGCACTATGTGTTCCATACATATCCTTCCATGTTACATACAATGCATTTGCATCAAGTACTCCATTTACAGAGTTAAGGAGTGTAGATGCCAGATTTCCAAGGTCGATACCATCGCGGAAATTCTTTACATCCTTGGCAACTGCCTTAAGTGCTGACTCATCCAGATTCGGTCTAAGGCTATAAGCGTCGGCAGCAGCTATATTAACATCTGCCTGATAGAAACCGTTTACAGTATTGATATCATTCTCAACAACCTGTGATGCGCCCTTGGCTGCAGAATAGCCAAATGTCAGCTTCTCCTTTGACTTTCTTACACTGTCAATAGTAACAGGAGTCTTGTCACCAAGACTATTGATAAGGTAAAAGTGATATGAGCTGTCAATCTTAACATCATTCGGGTTCAATGTAAAGTAAAGCTTACCGGCATTATCTGATGCTGTTCCACCGCTGATAACATCCTTACCGCCTAAATCATCCTCAAAGGTAAGAGGAATTACAGCCTGGTCTTTAATTGTAATTACATCAGAACCAGTCAGACCTGATGTTCTTGTCGGGAATGTGGCGCCTTTAAACTTGGTGGAATAAGCCATAAGGATATTTGACCTTACACCGATAGGCAAAGCAAATGAACCGAATACATTGTTCTGTGTACCCTGTATAACGATACCGCTGATAGCCTTCTTTCTGGCATCTTCCAGACTGTCCACCTTTAATTCAAGGGTATCAACTCTCAACTCAAGTGAATCCATGCGGAGTTCAAGTGTATCAAGACGGAGGTCAATAGAATCAAGACGGCTCTTATGTGACTGCAGTACACTGTCAATTACATTCAGGGTGTCATTAATCTCCTGAATCCTTGCCCAGTTCAGTCTCATTGTATCAAGACGTATTGCATCAATACGCTTGTTAATCAAAGTGTCTGCCTTCTTATATTCTTTGATGACACTGTCAATCCTGTCATTCAATGCTACCTTAACACGATTGGCAACGTCATCGGCCCATGCAAGTGCAGAGTCAAGATAAACCTTAGCCACAGAGTCAAGCTGATAGGTTACCTTAGCCAGACTGTCAATTCTATAGGTATGTACTGAATCCTGCTTGATCAACTCCTTAAGTGAAACATTGATTAAAGAATCCTTCTTGAACAGGGTGTCAATCTGTGCCTGATGTGCAGAATCAGCCTTATTATACTCTTTGATGACGCTGTCTATTCTTATCTGGGTAAGACGATCTCTTTCTTTTATTATTGAATCCAGTATCCTAATGCTGTCAAGTTTAATATTAATTTTTTCTACATCGACAACAAGGGTTCTGATAGTGTCATATGCTAACCTCAGAGAATCACCCCATCCAAATCTCAACTGTCTCAGTGAATCTGCAATTGAATAAGCGGAATCAGCGGTAACTGCTATATTTGACAAACGCTTGTTAAGGTAATTGATAACGTTTGAAAGACCCTTAACCTTCTTGTCTGCGCTGTCTGCACTGACAGTATCATTCAAAACACCACCCAGGTATTTATAAAGAGCGGCAATGCTGTCTTTAATATTGCTAGGAACACATGAGCACTCTTTAATACGACCTAATCTTGCTTTGATTGAGTCAATCGTATCGGACAAATTCTCGCAATTTTGATCAAGCTTGTTCTCAAGGTTCTCAACCCTGATGTCTAAAGCAAAATCATCGTAGTCCTTACATGAACCGACGAACACCAAACCAATTATAAAACTGGAAAGGATCAGAAAACAAATTAATCTTTTTTTCATTTTGTATAACGTTATAAATCAATATCAAATGATAGCCCTATAACATCTGGGCAGACTCCTCCTTCACGAGTAAGGTTTGGAATCATCGTGCAAATGTAGAGAAAAAATCTATATATTTTAAAAAAACGTAAAAAAATCAGCTATTTAACACATTTTTTTGAAGCGTCCTTATCACGAATTTCCACTCTGCGTATCTTTCCGCTTATGGTTTTGGGCAGTTCATCAACAAATTCCACTACGCGCGGATATTTATAAGGTGCAGATACCTTCTTGACATGGTTCTGAATCTCCTTTATCAGAGCTTCCTTATCTGGGCAGTCACGATACTCCTTAGCCAGGATGATGGTAGCCTTTACCACCTGTCCGCGGACATCATCAGGAACGCCTGTTACGGCACATTCCACAACTGCAGGGTGTGTCATAAGGGCACTCTCCACCTCAAACGGTCCTATACGGTAACCGGAACTCTTGATGACATCGTCAGTACGGCCCACAAACCAGTAATAGCCGTCACCGTCACGCCAAGCCACATCACCGGTATGGTAAATGCCGTTATTGTGGACAGTCTTGGTAAGTTCAGGATTATGATAGTACTCCTCAAAAAGGCCTAAGGGTATTCGCTTATCTGTATGGAGTATTATCTCACCGCTCTCACCGTCCTCTGCTGAACGGCCGTCATTAGTGAGTAGATCCATGTCATATGCAGGATTGGGTACTCCAAGTGAGCCCGGCTTGGGTTTCATCCACGGGAATGTTCCAATAGTCATGGTTGTCTCGGTCTGGCCGAATCCCTCATGTATATCCAGCCCTGTGTGCTCCTTCCAGAAGTCAAATACGCTGGGGTTAAGAGGTTCACCTGCTGTTGTGCAGTATTTGAGCGCACTCAGGTCATACTGTGACAGGTCTTCACGGATCAGATAACGGTATATTGTAGGAGGTGCACAGAATGAAGTAACCTTGTATTTGGCCATTGCCTCCAGTATGTTGGCCGGAGTGAACTTCTCATGGTCATACACAAACACAGCCGCACCTGACAGCCACTGTCCGTACAACTTACCCCATACGGCCTTGCCCCAACCGGTATCGGCCACGGTAAGATGCAGGCTGTTCTCATTTACATTGTGCCAATACTTGGCTGTTACAATGTGTCCAAGGGGATATAGGAAGTTATGGGCTACCATCTTGGGGTTACCGCTTGAACCTGATGTAAAGTAAAGCAGCGATATGTCATGATTGTCATTTACATGTGCAGGACGGACAAATTCAGGAGCATTCTTCATACCTTCATCCATACTTAGCCACCCGTCCTTATTATATGAACCGGTTGCCACAAGTACCTTAACTGTAGGTGAATCCTTAAGACAGTCATTCACATGCTGTATCATGATGGGCTCATCGGCACAGACAATCATCTTTATCTTGGCGGAGTTGGCTCTATAAATAAGATCTTTAGGAGTAAGCAGATGAGTAGCGGGAATAGCCACAGCACCGATCTTGTGCAAAGCCACAATTGAGAACCAGAATTCAATACGGCGTTTCAGCATCATCATTACACAATCACCGCGGCCTATGCCAAGAGTCTGGTAGAATGACGCCACCTGATCACTCTTGCGTTTCATATCGGCAAAAGTATAACGCTGTTCCTTACCCTCATCATTAGTCCACAACAGAGCCAGCTTATCAGGATTGGTCCTGGCCCACTCATCAACCACGTCGTAACCGAAATTGAAATTATCAGGTACTATTATCTTGAAATTCTTCTGGAAATCCTCAAGAGAGTCAAACTCAACTTTCTGTAAATATTTTTCTAACATTGCAAAATCAGAATATGATGGCAAGGAATCTGGCCGGCTCACCATTGAGAGCCCTCATTCCGTGCGGTTGTGTTGAATCAAAGTATATGCTGTCACCGGGATTCAGGATAAGGTCCTTGCCTCCTATGCTCAAGAAGAGAGTACCCTTAAGCACCAGATTGAATTCCTGTCCCTCATGTGAATTCAGGTGCATCTCATTTTCCATTTTGGGATCAACGGTCACAATAAAAGGTGATGCCTTGGCGTGTTTGAATCCCATGGCCAAGGCCTGATACTTGTAGGCTTTCTGTCTCTCAATGACAGGACCCTTACCCTTGCGTACCAGCCAGTAGCTGCTCATATTGGGGGTATCGCCGGCAAACAGTTCCAGAGGCTCAACACCCAGCACGTTTGCGGCATTGCACAGGAAGTTCATCGGAATATCAGACTCACCTGACTCATATCGTTTCAACTCATCGGGAGTGATGCCGCACTTTGAAGCGACATCCTCAACGGTCATGTCAAGGTCTTCACGCAAGCCGCGAAGACGCATGGCCATCTGCTTTATTTGTTCGTTAATTTCCATATCAAATAACCTCTATTCCCTTTTCCTCGCAAAGCTTCAGGCTAAGCTCGCGAAGCTTGAATTTCTGAATCTTTCCGCTACCCGTAAGCGGGTATTCCTTTACAAAGAACACATATTTAGGAATCTTGTAACGCGCTATCTTGCCACGGCACCAGTCACGCACCTCCTCTTCAGTAAGGCTGGCACCATCATCAAGAATGATGAATGCACCCACCTCCTCACCGTATTTCTTGGAGGGCACGCCTGCCACCTGAACGTCACGTACGCCCGGCAAGTGATAGAGGAACTCCTCAATCTCACGCGGATATATGTTCTCACCGCCGCGGATAATCATATCCTTGATACGGCCCGTGATGCGGTAGTTACCGTTCTCATCCATGATACCCAGGTCACCTGAGTGCAGGTATCCGTTCTCATCAATAACCTCGGCGGTAGCCTCCGGCTTCTTGTAGTAACCCTTCATCACATTGAATCCCTTGCAGCACATCTCACCCTGTGTACCTGCGGGAACCTCCTTGTTGGTCTCAGGATCAAGCACCTTGACGTCAACAAACTCGTAGTCACGGCCCACGGTGGTGTAACGCCACTCATCGGGATCATCTATGCGGGTCTGGCTCATGCCGGGTGATGACTCGGTAAGGCCATATACGCTCGTTACGCGCAGGAACATCTTCTCCTCAACCTTGCGCATCAGCTCTATCGGGCAGAGTGAACCGGCCATGATACCTGTGCGCAGGCATGAAAGGTCAAACATATCAAACATAGGATGGTTCAACTCAGCAATGAACATGGTAGGCACGCCATAGAGAGCGGTACAACGCTCCTTATGAACCGATGCCAGCGTAACCAACGCGTCAAAACGCTCCACAAGAACCTCTGTGCAACCATGTGTAAGGCAGTTCATGGTAGCCAGCACCACGCCGAAGCAGTGGAACAGGGGCACGCATACGCAGAGTTTGTCATCCTGGGTGAATTTCATGTGTTCACCTGTCAGGAAACCGTCATTGGCTATATTGTAGTGGGTAAGCATGACTCCCTTGGGGAATCCTGTTGTACCCGATGTGTATTGCATGTTTACAACGTCATGGCAGGTAACAGCCTTGCGCAGACGCTGGAACTCGTCATCATCAGTATTCTCACCCAGAAGCAGTATTTCTGCGGTATTGTACATGCCGCGGAATTTCTCCTGACCGATGTAAACCACGTTCTTGAGCTTGGGGAAACGCTTGCTCTCCAGATGTCCGCGCTCGCACTGACGCAATTCAGGAAGCATGGTGTAAGCCATATCCACGTAGTTGCTCTCCCAGGTACCGTCAGTAAGGCAGAGGGTATGCATATCGGAGTCCTCAACCAGATACTCCAGCTCATTCTGCTTGTAGTTGGTGTTTACAGTAATGCAGACAGCACCTATCTTGGCACAGGCATAAAGGAATGTGAGCCAGTCAGGCACGTTCTGAGCCCACAGGCCCACATGACTGCCTTTGGTAACACCTATTGCTATCAGGCCGCGCGCCATGTCATCGACCCTCTCGTTGAACTGTTTCCAGGTAAAACGGAGGTCGCGGTCTGAATAGACTATGTATTCCTTATCGGGAGTAACCTGAGCCCAGTGCTCCAGCCAGTCTCCCAGGGTTCTTTCAGATAACTGATACATCTTTCAGATTAAATTGGAGTATAGACAACTGCAAGGATGCGGGCTTTCTGGCCATTGAATCCATGCACATGATGTTTCACAATGGAGTCATAATATATGCTGTCACCCTTGTCAAGAACGTATGTGGTCTTGCCGTAGTTAATCTCAACCTGACCTTCAAGCACGTAGATGAACTCCTCACCCTCATGGGTAGAGAGGTCAAACTTGGGATTCTCATTAGGTAGGATGTCTATTACGAACGGCTCCAGATGGCGGTTGTCCTTGCCGTCTGAGAGTGAGTGATAGATCATGCTTTCATGACCGCTTGATGCGTGGTTTGAGAACCTTACGCTCTCATGCTCGTCCTCAGCGCGACTTACCACTGCGCCTACACTCTGCTGGTCATCAAGGAAAGTACCTAGTCGTACACCTAGAACACGGGCAATCTTGATCAGGGGAGCCAAACCCGGCAGCGGGCCGTCCTCTTCAATAGCCTTAATCTGTTCTACGGATAGCTGTGCACGCTCGGCCAGCACCTCAATCTCCATCTGTTTCGATTCCCTAAGGGAGCGGATTTTCTTTCCGACTGGTACTTTAGTATTCATGCTTTTTGTATTATTATGCGGAATGTTCCTGTTTCACGCGGCAAAAGTACAAAAAGCGTTTCAATTGCAAGCACAGAGAAATACAATCTTATATAATACCAATACAAAATTATTATTTTTAAACAATGTGGAATCAACCTTTTTGATTATCTTTGTATGTTTAAAAACGCATAGAATGACAGACGAAATCACAAACGGACAGGCCAACTATTCCGCGCAGAACATTCAGGTTCTGGAAGGTCTTGAGGCAGTGCGCAAACGCCCTGCAATGTATATCGGTGACATAAGCGAAAAAGGCCTGCATCACTTGGTTTATGAGGTAGTTGACAACTCCATTGACGAGTCAATGGCGGGATATTGCACCCACATTGAAGTTGCAATCAACAAGGACGGTTCCATAACCGTTCAGGATAACGGCCGCGGTATCCCGGTTGACATGCATCCCAAGGAGCACAAATCAGCCTTGGAGGTGGTAATGACCGTGCTCCATGCCGGCGGTAAGTTTGACAAGGGTTCATATAAGGTGTCAGGCGGTCTGCACGGTGTAGGTGTATCGTGCGTAAACGCCCTCTCCACCAAGATGATAACTGAGGTTTTCCGTGAAGGTAAGGTGTATCGCCAGGAGTACGCATGCGGCAAGCCCGTAACCGCCGTTGAATGTGTAGGCACAACCGATATAAACGGTACCCGCCAGACATTCTGGCCTGACGGCTCCATATTCACCACCACGGAGTATAAGTATGATATCCTGGCTGCCCGTCTGCATGAGCTTGCATTCCTTAACGCAGGGCTCCGCATCTCCTTGACAGACTATCGTGTCATGGAGGAGGGAGAGCCTAAAAAGGATACATATTTCTCAAACGAGGGTCTTAAGGAGTTTGTCTCCTACATTGATGAGAACCGCGTTCACCTTATCCAGGAACCCATCTACCTGAATACAGAAAAGCAGGGAGTACCCATTGAGGTGGCCATTCTCTACAATACTGAGTACAAGGAGACCATCCGTTCATTCGTAAACAACATCAACACAATAGAGGGCGGCACCCATCTGGTAGGTTTCCGTACCGCACTTACCCGCACGCTCAAGAAGTATGCCGATGACAACAAGTTCCTTGAGAAAGCCAAGGTAGAGATTGAGGGTGAGGATTTCCGTGAGGGTCTTACCGCCGTAATCTCAGTAAAGGTTTCAGAGCCCCAGTTTGAGGGCCAGACCAAGACCAAGCTGGGCAACAGTGAGGTAGCCGGTGCTGTACAGCAGGCTGTAGGCGAGGCTCTGACATTCTACCTTGAGGAGCACCCCAAGGAGGCCAAGCTGATTGTTGACAAGGTTATCCTGGCAGCCCAGGCACGTGTAGCAGCCCGCAAGGCACGTGAGAGCGTACAGCG
>DBYQ01000063.1:19561-70149 GCA_002310015.1 Bacteroidales bacterium UBA1182 | reverse complement strand
ATGGGTGAAAATAAAAGGGATATGTGCAAGTCTGTAGTGACAAAAAGCCATATTGAATGGTAAAATTCAAAATACAGGGGTGAAATTCAGAGCAAAAAATTTTCACCCCACATCTTGTGGGACAAAAATTTACCCCTATATTTGCATCCGAAACACTGCAGACAAGACTATGATCAAGATTCCAGACTCATATTTCAAGAGCGGCGCAATGTCATGTTACATACTGCTCATACCTTTATATGCATTCTTTTTCCTTATCGGCGCCAAGCCTTTCAATATAGATACGTTCATGCAGGTAACACAGGGACAGCTTGCATTCCGTGCCGCTATCATGGCATCAATAGAACTTGTTGTTGTACTGTTTAGCCGCCTGTCAATGCTGCTTGTCAGGAGCAAGCATCAGATAAACTATACGGGCTTTGTTATATGGGAGCTGATGGAAGCCTTAGTGATAACCATGTTCTGTGCCCTGTTTGTATGGCTAATGGACAAACGCACCATGACATACGTGGATCTGCTTCCAAAACTGTTCCTGATAACCTGTTCCATTCTGGTATTCCCCTATGTTATAGTAGCACTGATTTCTGAGATTCAGGACAAGAACAACCGCCTGGCAAAAGACAAGATAACCATTGAGAAATATGCCAGCGGGCAGATAGGGCGTGAGGAGAGCACCCTGCCCTTCTTTGATGAGAAGAAGAGCCTGAAACTGGCCATAACCGCCAACACCCTGCTCTACATTGAGGCGGCCGACAACTATGTAAACATCTGCTACATGAATATGGACAAGATGGTGCGTTATCCCCTGCGTAACTCAATGAAAGCCATAGAGCAGATTTGTGAGGCTAACAACATAGTACGATGCCACAGGTCATACTATGTAAACCTGCGCAAGGTAAGCGCCCTCCAGAAAGGGCCTGACGGTCTGTTTGCTGAACTGGAATACACGGGTGCACCACACATTCCGGTCTCCGCAACCTACTCCGAGAGTGTCACCAGCCGATTCTCAACGCTGAAATAATTGAGAGTTGAGAATTGAGAATTGAGAATTGAGAATTAATACGCTCGCACATGCGTAAAGTCCGCGACATTAAAAAAGCGTTCGGAATCCCGAACGCTTTTTTCAATTCTCAATTCTCACTTCTCAATTCTCAATTTCCCCTTAATGTCCCGTTTAGCAACCCTGATATTCTTACGTACCTTGGTGCGCATGGCAATCACAAACTCCGCACCCGGCATCTTGTCAGAGCGGTACATCCGCTCATAGATAAAGAGCGCCAGCATGAAATATACCGCGGTAAGAATCCAAAGCATCAGGCACTCATACCTTACATCCTGTAGCAGCGCCCCCGACGTATTGATGCGGGCAAATCCGTTGATGGCATGCGTTGACGGGAATATCTGCGCAAAGCCTTTCCAGAACGGAGGAATATTTGAGGTAGGCCATGAAATACCTGACATGAATATGAGCGGCACTGATACGAACACAAACAGCAGGAAACATGACTCACGGTCACGTACAAAGAATGATATGGTAATGGCAAAAAAGATACTTGCCATCAGGAAAGGCACCACGAATGCCATCAGTGTAGGCAATTGCCAGAGTTGAGGCATATTGAACAGCCACGGTACAAAGCAGAGCACATAAGCCGACACGAATCCGTACACTATCAGATATGCCAGAGCCTTGCCGCCCAACACCGTTATCGGGTTATCATACTCATGACCTAATACCATTCCGGCACGGCGCTGCTCATTCTCAGTACCTGCCATCATTGACACGCCCAGCACAAGCGTCTGCTGGAGTATCAGTATCAGTATAGCCGGTATAAGGAAGGCCTGGAACCCGTTAGCCGGGTTGAACATGGTCACATACTCATTATCGATAGGCATGGTCATGACATCCTTCTCCCAATCAGAGAGGCCTGACAGACGCTCCATCTGGATATCACGGTTCATGTCAAGTGAGACCATGGTACAACCGCTCAAAAGAGCCTTGTAATAGAGCAGACCGCTCATATCACAGTAGAGATTGACCGTAGCCTGATGACCGGCCACCAAAGTGCTTTCAAACTCCGCCGGAATGTGTATCAGTCCGTATGCCTTATGACGGTGCATAAGGTTACGAGCCTCCTCCATGTCAGAGCAATATGAAATAACCTTGAGGTCAGCGGTGGCGTCTGCTTTACGTAAAAATTCACGGCTGGTTGCACTGCGGCATTCGTCAACCACCACTACAGGCACCTCACGCACCACCTCACGGCTGTACAGATAGGTGTACAGCAACGGATAGAGCATCGGCACTACAATGAAGAACACCAACACGCCGGTGTCTGATATGGTTTTTCTCAGTTCCTTGCCTGAGACATCGAGCAAATCCTTGAACCACATATAACTACAGTTTTAAGGAAGATAAGTGTATTCACGTGCAGCCTTGCGCAAATTGGCTATATCTATCAACGGCAGAATGGTGAAACCTAGAAGAATCACATAGAACCAGGCTGAATATACCATACTTACACCGTTAAGGGCCTGATCCACGTATATCAGGAAATAGTACCTGAGCGGGAACATGTATGACAAGGCCTGAAGAGCCGGAGGCATACCCATAACCGGGAATGAGAACCCGCATATAGGAATGGAAAGCACGCCCCAAAGCGTACACAGGCTTAGAGACCAGCGCAATGAAGGTATGGCCGATGCCATGAACACGGCAAATCCCTGTGAAGCCAATATGAGCAGCTCAGCAGCCAACAGCATGGGCCAGAACCCGTTGTTATGCGGAAAATCAAGCACTCCGTAAAGCAGCACCAGATATATCACAGCCATAAGTGAGAACATCATGGTCTGCGGAAACAACTTGGCGCTCACAGCCTTAAGAACGTTGTCACCAGCCATGTCCATCCACTCCTTACCCGTACCATCCTTTATTTCAGTATGGATGCTGAAACAGGTCACCATAAGTATCATAAGCGCCAGTACGGCAGGCAGAAGCGTATTAGTCAGATAGACATTATAGTTAAGCCAGGGGTTGTTAAGTGCACGCATATCCATCCGGATGGGCTGAAGGAATCCCATAGCCTGATCCAGATTAGCACCTTTTGCATACAGCACCTCACGCCCTACCGCAGCCGATGCCATTACCGCCATGGTCTTCATATCGCGGTACAGCAGCGATGACGGAATCAGATAGGTGCCGTTGGTATAAATGGATATCTTAGGCTGACGCTGGCTTGACGCAAGTTCCTGAGTACCTTTAGGGATGTAGAAGAATCCGTATATCTCATTCTTCTGCATGGCCTCACGAGCCTCGGCAAAATTGGCGTACTGCTTTATTATCGCTGTCTGCTGATAAGAATCCAGATTTCGCAATATGGACCTTGACACCACAGTATTGTCCTCATCCACCACACCTGCAGGGAGCCCCTGCGGCAGTCCTTCACCCATCAGAGTGGTGAAAAAGATGTAGCAGAACAGCGGAGCAAATACTATGGTGAGTCCATAAAGCGGACGCGAAAGCATTCGCCCTATCTCACGCCTTACTATTGCCCAGAATCCGAAATCCTTAGACATGGTTGTTTTACTTTCTATCTATGATAACAGTCATACCGGGACGCAGGTTCTCAATCTTCCCCTGAGGCACTGCACGTACCTCAAAGGTCTTGAGGTCATACTGGCCGTTAGCCTTGGTTGCCTTCCATGCGGCGTATGAACCCAGATCACGCAGATATGAGACCTTGACGTTAACCTTGCGGTCCAGGGCGGGCACGTATGCCTCACGTACAGCACCCATAGTAAGATCCTGCAGCAGGTCCTCACGTACGTTGAAGGTTACCCACATATCATCCATGACAGCTATGTTCATGATAGGAGCGCCGGTTCCTACCAGCTCACCCACCATGGGGAATATCTCACTAACCTCACCGTCAAGCGATGCGGTGAGAACAGTCTCATCAATGTATGAGTTGACCTCGGCCACAACACCCTCGGCCTGACGCATCTGGGCGGCTGCCATCTCCTTGACCTCCTCCTCAGCACCGTTAACGGCCATGTCATATTGTGACTTGGCGGCCTTCTCTGTAGCTACGGCAGCATCATACTGAGCCTTGGCCTCATCACGTTTCTGCTCACTTACAACGCCCTGGCTGAAGAGGTTCTCTACACGGTTGTAAGTCTTCTCATATATCTCCAGTCCTACCTTGGCTTTCTGCCACAATTCAAATGCGCCCTGGATCTGCTCCTCACGCGCACCCTTCTGTGCCTTGGCGTTCTGGGCGGTGGCTGCACTCAGTACAGCCTCGGCCTGAGCCTGCTTGGCGTTGATATCGGGAGTATCAAGTATAGCCAGGGTATCACCGGCCTTTACCTGCTGTCCCTCATGAACCATAATCTTGAGAATACGTCCGGGCACCTTGCTTGATACGCGATACTCACTGGCCTCAGCCTGTCCCTGTACAATCTCCGGCTCTCTGTGGTTGAAAGTGTATATTCCAACCACACAAACAATCACTACAACAACTGCAAACGCTGTAATTGACAGCGCGATGTTCATTTTCTGTGTCTTGTTGTCCATATCTATTATTTTTTATCGTTTACACTTAACTGACCGGTCACCTGACGCAAATAAACCGTAGCCATTATGCGGTCTATGCGTGCATCAATCTCCTCTGAATGAGCCTTGAGCCAAGCCGTCTGGGCTGCCAGCACCAGTGATGACTCAACCACACCCTCCTTGAAACCGATGTTCGCTATACGCAGGTTCTCCTCAGCGTTCTCCATGTTCTTGAGCGCCATCTCAAGACGTGAATCAGCCTCGGCTATCTTCTTCTCATACTGGTTTGCCTGGAGTGACACCTTTCCGCGGGCATCCTCAAGCTGATACTGAGTTATTATCTTGTCTGATTTGGCACGACGGTACTTGTTCAGTCCCTCGCCAAAATGGAATACCGGAATCTTGGCTACCAGACCCACGTTCCATATTCCATGGAAATCATTTTTCACGCCATTGCTGGCAGACGGATTGGTAACCAGATAATTGCCCATAAGAGCCACGGTAGGCAGATAATCGGCACGGACTATCTTTGACTTCATATCATACATATTCACGGCCAGCTCAAGGCTCTTAAGCTCCGGACGGTCTTCATAGAGCCCCTCCTCAGTGTATGTAACCTCATCGGCCGGAATCTCAAGGGTCTCATTCATCTCATCCTTGAGCATTATCTCTGAGTCAAGAGGCAGTCCGCAAAGCTGGCAGAGCAGCATCTTGGAGAGAGCCAATCCGTTCTGAGCCTTTATCTGGCTCATTTCAGCCTCATTCAGCTTAACCCTTACCGATAACTGGTCAGATGCGGTAGCCACGCCCTCCTGTTTCATTATCTCCACGTTCTTATCCATCTGCTGGAGCAACTCAACATACTGATTTGTAAGACGCAGTTTGTTGGCTACTGATACAATCTGCCAATAAGCCTCATCAACCGTTACCAGCACCTTCTGATCCTCTCCATCAAGTTGAGTCTCAGCAAGTTCCTTGGCGTAAGCGGTCACCTTATTATATGCGCGTATCTTACCGCCCACATAAAGAGGCTCCTCAACTGTGAGGGCACCCACATAGACATTCCGGATATCAAGTGAAAGATTGTCAGAAAACTCACCACCTACTTTATTAAGTTTATCCTCGATATGGCTGTCACTTATCTTGTTCCTGGCCCAATCCACCTTGTTCCTGAAATCAGCATCAGAAATATACATACTTATGAATGTAGGATCACTCATAACTGAATTCATTATTCCCGATGTCAATGACGTACCCATGTTGGAAAGCGCGCCGGACTGATCAGCAGTAATCAGATTCAAATTCTCGCTGTTGTGAAGATAGAGTGCCGTAGCTGAAACTTTTGGCAGGTAATTAGCAAAGGCTGCCTTGCTGTCATACTCGGCTGCCGTTACTTTTTCCTTAGCCATCTTGGACTGTCCGTTGTTCTCCAACGCCATTGACCTGCACTCCTCAAGTGTAAGAATAGTCTGCGCAACTGTTTTGGTGTAAGGTGTCACCAATAAAGCCAGGCAGACCATCATCAGAATTAAACTGAATCGTTTCATATTATCATTAGTATTATTTAAATCCTTTTTATTTTGATGCAAAAGTAGTGTCCTTTCCGCTCTCAAAGATAATCTTTTTATTTACTAAATATATCTATTGGTCGAAAATATCAACAAAAAGGTACAACATGTCGTATAATCGTATTACTTTTGGCACAAATAAAAGAAAAAAGGCTATGGATTACCATTCTGAGATATCAGTCACGCCGTCCAAAATCAGGCAGATGGTTCCATCGGGCATATCGCTTGGCAAAGGCGATGACTTCTTTGTTTCACGCCTTCAGGAGAGACCGCAGTTCAGTTATCTGCGTTACCCGTTCCGCATAGACTGTTATATGGCAGCCTATTGTCTTGAAGGTTCCGTTGACTGCACCATAAACCTGACAGAGTATCACCTGACCGCAGGCACGCTGCTTCTTTTCACTCCTGGAAACATTGTCAGGATAACTGATACAAACCAAAATGAAAAGATCCTGCGCCTCTCACTCATTGCAGCCTCCACCTCTTTTATTACAAGCACCGGCATCAACCCCAGCAAGTTCCTGGTTGAGGCTATGGATGTATTGCGCGACCCATGCATACATCTTTCGGCCGATGAAGAAGAGATGCTGCACAAATATGTAAACCTGGCACTTGACATAACCAAGACCAATCCTCAGTTCGTTCATGACAGCATGGCGGGATTGGTATCATCAGTATTCTATCAGTTTGCCGGGTTCCTGGCCGATTCCAAGCGCCGCCAGGAGATGGAGAAGCCCGTGCGCACCACACGTCAGCGCCAGATGCTTGAACAGTTCATCAAACTGGCCGTAAACGATCACGCCAAGGAGCATCTTGTAGGCTACTATGCAGACAAGATGTGCGTTACACCCAAATACCTGTCCAAGATTGTCAAGGAGACGAGCGGCCGCTCCGTACCGGAATGGCTCAATGAGCTGCTCATTCTTGACGCCAAGAATATGCTGCGTCATTCAGATATGACCATTAAGGAAATCTCATCAAACCTGAATTTCCCCAGCCAGTCATTTTTCTTCCGCTTTTTCAAGAACCACACTGGCCTCACGCCCACGCAGTACCGCGCAGAGTGAATTGAGAATTGAAAATTGAGAATTGAGAATTAATACCAACGCACCTGCGTTTTTTATTACGCAGGTACAGCGTTTCAATTCTCAATTAAACAGGTACAGCACAAAGCCGGCTATTACAGCAACAGCAACATTGATTGCCTTGGCCGTAAGGAACGCCCGCCGGCTCTGAGCCAGCAGCGGCAGTGAGGCGTGCCCGTCCTGGCTGATGCAGCTGGCCATCAGCACCGGCAGCGGAACAACGCCGGCAGCATAGAGTGACACGAATACCAGATGCGGACCGGATTCAGGAACAATACCTATCAATGCGGCCAGAAGTATCATGAGAATGGTATTGTCACTTATCCAGGTACTGATATCAAAAACGGTTGTCAGTAATCCCACCACCAGCAGTGTGCCCAGTGTCCATAGGAATATGCTTGGCAGATGATGGCAAACAATATGCTCCCACAGATGCTCCTCAACAAAATGGTCACCCGCAAAAATCAGCATACCAAGCACTGCCAGGCTCAAGGCTGCAAACAGCCAGTACATCCACTCTTCTGAAAGCAGGTTGAATCCGCCGGCAGCATCGGCCTCATCACCCTCAAGCAATCCCATCAGCAACGCAGCCACAAATACCAGCACACCAGTTGCCAGAACCACACGCTTCCAGCCAAAGTGACGCCTATGACTGTGGTTATGGTCAGCAGCCACATCCTCATCATGCACGCTCATGGAGTGACAACCCTCAAAACGGTGACGGAACATATCCACAAGCAGCCCCACCACCACTGCCACCACAAAGAGTATCAGGAATATCCAGAGTGACTTATCCGGGAACATGGCCAGCATGACAAACGCCTCATCACCCGATGAGGCAATCATCATAGCCACCAGCGCCCCAAAGCTGATAATACCGTGCGTATAGAGTGAGACCGATGCAAAACCACCCATACAGCCCGGAATCACGCCAAGGAATGCGGAGAGCAGCACCTGCCCTATCCTGTGCTTTCCAAGACCGGAGAACATACGCCCGCCCGATGTCACATTGAACACCTCAATGAGCATCATCATAATCACCACCAGCCCTGTAACAAGCACAGCAGTGCGCAACGATTCCATCAGAACATCAATGATCATCTGTAGTGACGCTGTTTAAGCAAGACATAAAGGATTACAGGAGCGCCGATGGCCGGAGTAATGGCATTGAGCGGAATGAGACCGCGGTCACCCGGAATGGAACTGAGCAGATTACAGAGCAGCGCAATCACCGCACCGCATAGGATGGTCATCGGCATCAGACTGCGGTGGTTACTGGATTGCAGCAGCATACGCGCTATATGCGGCACAGCCAGGCCGATGAATGACACCGGCCCGCAGAATGCAGTGATGATAGCTACCAGCAGGCTCGTAGAGAGCAGCAGCCAGTTACGTGTACGTATTATGTTGATGCCCAGGTTCTCAGCATACATATCACCCAGCAGCAGCGCGTTGAGCGGTTTGATCAGCGACACCGCAATGGCAAGCCCCACAGCCACCACCGGGCAGAACACCCTGAGCTGTGCAAGAGACACCCCGCCAAAGTTACCCATACCCCACATGGTGTAAGAGTGTACACCCTCAGCTGTAGAGAAAAAGTTGAGAAGTGAAATCATGGCCGATGTAAGGTAGCTCACCATCACACCCATAATAAGCAGCATCACGGGATTCTTAAGCTTGGTTGACAGGTAAAGCACCAGGGCTGTCACAGCAATGGCACCCGCAAAAGCACCTATTATAACAGAGACGGAGCCGCCCAATGTGAGATTACCCATAGTAAGGTTACCGCCAAACAGCAGCATGACCAGTGCCACGCCCAGACCGGCGCCACCGTTTATGCCCAAGATATCAGGACCGGCCAGAGGGTTGCGGAAAGCCGTCTGGAGCATAAGACCCGATGCGGCAAGCGACGCCCCGGCCAACAGAGCGGTCACAGCCGACGGCAGCCTGGACTCATGGATAATGAAATCCCAGCTCTCACGGCTTGCCCCTGTTCCCGTAAGGGAGCCAATCACATCTTTTAGAGGGATATGCACCGTGCCGAAACAGAAATTAAAGAAAAACAGCAACAGTACCGATACAATCAGCACCACGCTCAAATACACAGCTTTCCTGTTCTCTCGCATAACCACAACACGGTTTTTACATTGCAAATGTAATGAAACTACTTCATTTTTCGGGATATAATACCTAACTTTCGGCCCAATTCAGAAATCATCTATCAATTAATATTTACAACTATGAAGAAAATCATTTTAGTAGTAGCAGCAGTAGCACTACTTGTAGGCGCAACAGCATTTGCACAGTTCGGTTTCGGAGCACCCCAGCAGCAGAGCGGTGAGCCCAAGGCTCCTGAACTGGAGTATGTAGTACGTCTCAACGTATCCCTGGGCCAGGCATTTACCGTAGGTGATACCGGCAAGGGTACCCGTACCGTAATTCCCATCACCGGCGGCACATTTGAAGGCCCCAACATCAAGGGTGAAGTCCTGCCCGGCGGTGCAGACTACCAGATGCAGTGCGACGGCCGCACCGAGATTGAGGCTATCTACTGCATCCGTACCGATGACGGCGTAAGCATACACGTACGCAACTGCGGTATCATCAAGATGGGCGGCCAGGGTGGCATGTATTTCCGTTGCGCTCCCAGATTTGAGGCTCCCAAGGACAGCAAGTACTCCTGGATGAACGAGTGCCTGTTCCTCTGCCAGCCCGGCTTCGGCGCAGGCGGCGGCATCACCCTCGACGTCTGGAAGGTAAAGTAATTCAGATTCTGAATTTTCCCAGCGAGCGGAACAGAGGGTATTGGGTCTCTGGGACTCTCGCACCCACGCGAGACTAGTGGGATGGGGCCCGCGACAAAAATTATCGATTCTGGAACGTGGAGTTTACTCCTAAAGTTTCGGAATCGATAATTTTTGTTGTGGGAGGGCATTGTCCCAGAGACCCAATACCCTCTGTTCCCCTAAATCAGCGCAGGATGTAATCCACAATCCACGCGCCCACCTCACGCGTGCCGTACTTGGCACCGCCTTCAGCCTGAATCTCGGGAGTGCGTACGTTTGCATCAAGTGAGGCCTGCACGGCCTGGCGTATCAGTTTGCCCTCCTCATTCAGGCCAAAGTACTCATAGAGCATGGCAACGCTCAGTATCTGAGCCAACGGATTTGCTATGTTCAAGCCTTTGCCCTGAGGCCATGAACCGTGCACGGGCTCAAATACGGGAGTATGCTCACCGGTGGATGCGCTGGGCAGCAGGCCCATTGAACCGGTAATGCATGATGCCTCATCAGTCAGTATATCACCGAATGTATTCTCAGTCACAATCACGTCAAAGAAACGGGGCTCCTGTATCATACGCATTGAGGCGTTGTCCACGAACATGAAATCCGTTGTCACCTCTGGGTACTCTTTCATTATCTCCATTGCAACCCTGCGCCACAGGCGTGAACTGGCCAGCACGTTGGCCTTGTCCACAACGGTAAGGTGCTTCTTGCGGGCAAGGGCATACTTGTAACCCACACGCAGTATGCGCTCCACCTCAGCACGGCTGTACAGATTGGTGTCAAAGGCCTCATCTTGCTCCTCCTTCTTGGGGCCGAAATACATGCCGCCGGTAAGTTCACGAATGCAGATGAAATCGGCACCGCTCACAATCTCATCCTTAAGGGGGGATTTGTGTACCAGGCAGTCAAAAGTCTCTATGGGGCGGATGTTTGCGTAGAGTCCCAGTTTCTTGCGCATGGCCAGCAGGCCCTGTTCCGGGCGTACCTTTGATGCCGGATCATTGTCATACTTGGGGTCACCCACGGCTGCAAACAGCACGGCATCACTCTCCATGCAGGTCTTGAAAGTCTCCTCAGGGAACGGGTCACCCACCACGTCAATGGCATGCGCACCGCATATTGCCTCGCGGTACTCAACATCATGTCCGAACTTGCGGGCCACTGCACTCATCACAGCCACACCCTGCTCCATTATCTCGGGGCCGATGCCATCACCGGCCAGAACTGCAATCTTAAGTTTCATATTGGAATGTTTTTAAATTGATTCAATCTTGTTCATCATCTTGGCGGTAGCCTTGATGGCAGCCTCAGTCTGGTCAGCATCAAGTCCACGTGTACGGAACTCCTCACCCTTGAAGTTCCAGGTAATGATAGTCTGCACAAAGGCATCGGTACGGCCTCCGGGCGGGATTGACACGGTGTAGTTGGTCAGCATGGGGAACGGTTTGTCCAGGCTGGCGTATATCTTGCGCAATGCACGTACAAAGGCGTCATACTGACCGTCACCGGTGGCGGCATCCTGATAGACCTTGCCGTCAATCTCAATCTTAACGGTAGCCTGTGGGCGCAAGCCCTGCGTAAGGCTGAGCGAATAGTTCAGTATGCGGATACGCTGCTCCTCCTGTTCGTGATGCAGCACATCATGCACAATATACGGCAGGTCATCCTGTGTAACCTGCTCCTTCTTTACACCCAGTTCAATGATGCGGTCGGTCACCTTGCGCATTGACTCCTCATCCAGTTTAATGCCCATGGCCTCCAGGTTCATCTGGATATTGGCCTTGCCGCTGTTCTTGCCCAACGCATACTCACGCACGCGTCCAAAACGCTCCGGCAGCAGAGTATTGAAATAGAGGTTGTCTTTCTTGTCACCATCGGCATGCACGCCGGCGCACTGAGTGAATACAAACTCACCCACCAGAGGCATGTTATGCGGAATGTGTATGCCGCTGTCCACCTCAACCTTGCGGCTCACCTTGAACAGCCAGCTCTCATTAAGCCCCGTCATCATGCCCATCTGGTCCTTGAGCACAGCCATCACGCTGCCCAGCGGAGCATTTCCGGCCCTCTCGCCCAGACCGTTTACAGTGGTGTGTACGCCCTTCATTCCTGCCCTGACGGCACTCCACACGTTGGCCACGGCCAGGTCATAATCATTATGTGCATGAAAATCAAAATGAACTGACGGATAGCGTTCCACCATCATGCTGCAATACTTGAGAGTAGTATCCGGGTTAAGTACACCCAGAGTATCGGGCAGCATCACACGCTTTACCGGCATCGCGGCAAGGGCATCGGTCAGTTCAAACACATACTCAGGTGAGTCTTTCATGCCGTTGCTCCAGTCCTCAAGATAGGCATTCACCTCCATTCCGCGGCTCACCGCGTACTCTACGGTGCTCAGGATATCGGCAATATGCTCAGCCGGTGTCTTGCCCAGTTGCGCCGTCACGTGCTTGAGGCTGCCCTTGCAGAGCAGGTTCATCACGCGGCATCCGGTAGCACGGATCCAATCGGCAGAGCGGTTCACGTCAACAAATCCCAGCACCTCAACACGGTTAATGTATCCGTTGCGCTGCGCCCACTCGGCAATGCCCTTCACGCTCTCCTGCTCGCGGTCCGATACCATGGCCGATGCTATCTCCACGCGGTCCACATTGACCTCTGAGAGCAGTGACTGTACAATGCTCAGTTTCTCCTGATTAGAGAAACTCACGCCCGATGTCTGCTCACCGTCACGCAGCGTTGTGTCAAGAATCTCAATGTAACGGCGTGAGTCACGTGATTTTTCAAACTCCTCAATATCGGCATTGCGGCTAAGCAGATAATCAATGTCATCATAGCCGTTCATCAGGCAGTATTTCTTGTAACTGTTTATACTGAAATGTTCCTGCGCACCGGTAGTCATGTCGGTTATGGTCTGCGCGGGCAGATCCACCTTGACGCGTGCCTCAGAATCAGAGCCGATGCTTTTTAGCAGGCCGTCACGGAACTCCTCCGATACCACCACCGGCAGCACAAAACAGTTGAGCAGGTTATTGCGGTGGATATCGGCAAAACTGCTTGACACCACCACCCTCACGCCGTAGCCCGATATGGCCCACGCGGCATGCTCACGGCTGGAGCCTGAGCCCCAGTTGGCGCCGGCCACCACAATCTGGCGGTGACCCTCCGACGGAGTCTCGTTGAAACCGGGCTGGTTCATTATGAAATCCTTTACCGGATTACCATTAGCATCATACCTTAGGTCATGCATGAACGCATCGCCAAAAAACTTGGGGTCACGTGTGGTCGATGCCAGATAACGCGCCGGTATTATAAGGTCTGTATTGCAGTTGTCTATAGCCAACGGGATACAGGTTGATTCTATTACTCCAAATTTCCTTTCCATAATCACAGAAATTTACGCGGGTCAGTAACCACACCGGTTATGGCACTTGCAGCCACGGTGAGCGGTGATGCCAGGATTGTTCTGGAACCGGGCCCCTGACGCCCTACAAAGTTACGGTTTGATGTTGATATGCTCAGTTTTCCGGCGGGAACCTTATCAGGGTTCATGGCCAGGCAGGCGGAACATGACGGCAGGCGCAGTTCAAAACCTGCCTCGGCCAGCACCTTGTCAATGCCTTCATCAATTATCTGCTTGCGTACCAGCCATGAGCCGGGCACCAGCCATGCGGTAACACCTGCTGCCTTCTTATGCCCCTTTACCACGCTTGCAAATGCACGGAAATCCTCTATGCGGCCGTTGGTGCAGGCACCCAGGAAACAGTAATCCACCGGCATGCCTTCAAGTTTCTGGCCTGGCTCAAACTGCATATAGTCAAGCTGGGTCTTGAGTTGCAAACGCTCCATATCACTCAGTCCCTCATAAACCGGAACCGTGCCGTCAATGGCTATGCCCGCACCGGGGTTGGTTCCGTAGGTTATGCGCGGTGCAATGTCATCGGCATAATAGGTAACCTCCTTGTCAAACACGGCATCATCATCAGAACGGAGTTCACGCCATGAGGCCACCGCCATATCCCAATCAGCACCCTTGGGGGCATATTCGCGGCCCTTAAGGTAGGCAAACGTGGTCTCATCAGGAGCAATCAGTCCGGCGCGGCTGCCCATCTCTATTGAGAGGTTTGACAGCGTGAGGCGGCCCTCCATGCTCATGTCACGAATAACCTGCCCTGCATATTCCACGGCATATCCCGTTGCTCCCGATGTAGTCATGCGGGCCATTATGTAGAGAGCCACATCCTTTGCCGTGACGTAGGGACCAAGCTTACCCTCAATGTTTATGCGCATGGTCTTGGGCTTGCTCTGCAGTATGCACTGTGACGCCAGCACCTCAGCAACCTCTGATGTGCCGATGCCCATGGCGATTGCGCCCACCGCACCGTGTGTCGATGTATGCGAGTCACCGCACACGATAGTCATGCCCGGCAGTGAGAGAGCCTTCTCAGGACCCACCACATGGATTATTCCGTTATCCTTTGATCCCATCTCAAAATGGGTTATTCCAAACTCGCGGCAATTGGCCTTAAGCGTCTCAACCTGCTTGCGGCCCACCGGATCATCAATACGCTCCTGATTATCTGACGGGGTATTATGATCAGGCATGGCGTATATGCGCTCCGGGCATCGTACGCCCACCTTCTTGTCACGCAGTGTATCAAAAGCCTGGGGTGTGGTTACCTCATGGCAGTACAGACGGTCTATATAGAGTTGTGTCGGGCCGTCAGGGATGGCCTGCACTACATGCGCATCCCATATCTTGTCAAAAAGAGTCTTTCCCATCACTCAGGTCTGAATTTGTTTATACAATCTATATAAGCCTCTATACTGGCGGTAACGATGTCGGTATCTGAACCGAATCCGTAATAGAGATGACCGCCTGTCTCCACCTGCATGTGCACCTTACCCACATCATCAGACCCCTTTGATATGGCCTGTATTGTCATCTCCTTAAGTGTCATGTCACGCTTTATGATCTTTTTGAGAGCCTTGATTGATGCGTCAAGCGGTCCGTTTCCGGCCGATTCAGCCTCAAAACTCTCATTATCCACCATAAGGCGTATCTTGGCGTATGGATTCACGCCCTTGCCGGCAAGCACCTGAAGGCTCTCAAGGCGCACCTTCTTGTTTACGGCCATATCGGCCCCGGCAAGCATGAGTATATCATCATTGGTCAGTTCCCTCTTCTTGTCTGCCAACTTAAGGAACTGCTCATATACGCGGTCCAGCTTATCGCCCTTCAACTCCACGCCAAGTTCAGTGAGCCTGTGCTTCAGTGCAGCCCTTCCGGAACGTGCCGTCAATACTATGTCACCCTGTTCCAGGCCCACATCCTCAGGGTTGATTATCTCATATGTGCTGGTGTTCTTGAGCACTCCGTCCTGATGTATGCCGCTGGAATGTGCAAACGCGTTCCGGCCCACAATAGCCTTGTTGGGCTGCACGGGCATGCTCATAAGTGATGATACCAGACGGCTTGCTGCGGTTATTCTCTGTGTATTGATTCCGCACTGGAGAGGTATGTTGTTATGGCATTTCAGAATCATTGCAATCTCCTCAAGTGAGGTGTTTCCGGCCCTCTCGCCCACACCGTTTATGGTCACCTCCACCTGGCGGGCTCCGTTCAGGATTCCGCTCATGGTATTGGCGGTTGCCATACCCAGGTCATTGTGGCAGTGGGTGGAGAGTATGGCCTTGCCGTCTGCCAGACCGTCCACATGCTCCATCAGGTACTTTATCTTGGCTCCGTATTCATCGGGCAGGCAATAACCTGTGGTATCGGGTATGTTAACTATGGTGGCACCGGCCTTTATTACGGCCTCTGCCACACGTGCCAGATACTCGTTGTCTGTGCGCCCTGCATCCTCAGCGTAGAACTCCACCTCAACGCCCTTCTTTGCGGCATATCTCACGGCTGCCACGGCACGCTCTATTATCTCTTCACGTGTACTGTTGAACTTGTAACGGATGTGTTCGTCACTGGTACCTATTCCGGTATGGATCCGCTTGAACCTGGCGTATTGCAGCGCCTCTGCTGCAGCATCGATATCGGCCTCGACCGCACGGGTCAGGGCGCAGATAATAGGGTTCGATACCGCTTTTGAAATTTCCACCACTGAGTTGAAATCACCTGGACTGCTTACCGGGAAACCGGCCTCGATAACATCCACGCCCAACTGCTCGAGCTGGCGCGCCACCTCAATCTTCTCAATGGTGTTGAGTTGGCATCCCGGGACCTGTTCACCATCCCGGAGCGTGGTGTCAAAGAAAATAACTCTGTCAGACATTCTATTTTGTTTGTTAATGTTGGTCAAACAAAAAAGCCTCTCTCACTCTTGTGAGAAAGGCTTTGTCGCGTATTATTTTGTTTCTGTACTCAGTTCAGATATATGCGTCAGGCTTTCTCACACCGGCAGTCCGGAATGATAATAATTGATAGAATAATCAAGCCTTGCAGTCGCATATATTTTCTCTTTCTTTTTGCTTTTTGCGCCGCAAAGTTATACACTCCTATCAAACTGACAAAACAAAACCCTCTTTTTTTGAAGTAACCGCAAAACTTAGGGTATAGGGTATCTGAAACTTCGCGCTAAAGCGCTCTCCCTCCCACCGCTACGCGGCGGGCCCCTCCCTCTTACGCGCCGAGGGTGGCGACGGTTTCCGATACCCTATACCCTAAGTTTTGCTCGTGCACCTAGAAGAATAGGCAAAAATCGCTAACTTTACATCCTCTAATGAATAAGATATATTACATAGTTGCGGAACATTTGTTTTGCGTGGAGGGTTCTGAAAGCGTTTTGGAGCTTCTCACAAATTATAAGCCGTTCAAGACAGGCACTGGCAATGATGCACTTTTCTGTTTGTCCGTGGCTAAAGGAGAGCCTGTGAACTACATTGAGGAGATGCGTCAGGATGAAGAGGGGCAGGATATTGTTTGCGGGCATACTGAGCAGGGGGATGCGGTTTTTGAGTTCCGATGGGACGGACGCACGGCCGGATGGCTGGTATGCTCGGCAGGGTACAGGCAGGGCACTCTTTATCTTAGCGGATTCCAGGTTAAGGCTGCTATTGACAATGCGCTGATGATACAGTTTGCTATGGCATCGGCCTGTATGAGGACAGCGCTGTTCCATGCTGCGGCAGTCTCATTAGATGGCAAGGGATATATGTTCCTTGGCAAGAGCGGCACCGGCAAGAGCACTCATGCCAGACTGTGGATTCAGAATCTGCATGGTGTGGAGCTTATGAATGATGACAACCCCGCTGTCAGTGTCAAGCCGGATGGGACAGCCGTAGTTTACGGTACGCCTTGGAGCGGCAAGACCCCTTGTTACAAGAACATAAGTGCACCGCTTGGCGGTATTGTCCTGCTCAGCCAGGCACCTTTTAACAAGATAGCAAGACTCAATGGCATAGGCGCATACGCTGCAATTGTGCCCAGCATATCAGGCAAGCGGTGGGATTCAAAGCTGGCCGATGGCCTGCACGACACAGAGAATACGCTGGCCACCAACATACCTGTATGGCATTTGGACTGCCTGCCCGATGCTGATGCTGCACATTTGTGTAAAGATACAATAGCCCGATGACCGATGACGTTATAATACAGGAGGCTGTCCGCTTGGTACGTGACGACGTTAGCGTGACGTTCCCCGTCAAGGGGCGCAGCATGCTGCCGTTCATATTCGGCGGACGTGAGAGCGTCATACTGCAGAAACCGGATAACCTTAAGCGCGGTCATGTAGTGCTTGCAGAGGTGGGTCCTAATCTGTATGTGGTACACCGCATCATAAAAGTTGAACCTGACCGCATAACGCTTATGGGTGACGGCAATATACGCGGTACCGAGAGATGCAGGCCTGAGTGCGTGCTGGCCCGCGCCACCCATGTGGTGGATGCACAGGGACAGCGCCGCCCGCTTGAGTCACGCGCCCAGATGGCAAAAGCGCGTATCTGGTTCTGGCTAAGGCCCCTGCGCAGATACATTCTGGCTGTATTAAGAAGAACTTGTAAGAAATACGCAATATGAAAATAAAGAAAGGATTTGTACTCCGCACCGTATGCGGTGAGAACGTGATTGTAGGTGAAGGCCTTGATGCCATCAATTTCGGGCGCATGCTCTGCCTCAACGAGACAGCCGCCTGGCTTTGGAAACAGGCACAGGAGTCTGGTGATTTCACGGCAGAGAGCCTCTCTCAGGCACTTTGCGGTGAGTATGACGTGACCCCTGAACAGGCCCTGGCCGATGTAAATGAAACCATTGACAACTGGAGCAAGTTAGGAGTTATTGAGTGAAATACTTCAAGTGGATATGGCATAACACGCTGGGTATTCGCTGGAACACGGCAGTACGCATAGTGGCAGGCACGGCACAGGTTGGCCTGGGCCTGCTCATGGTATGGCTCTGCCGCCGTTTCATTGATGAGACCATACGCACCGGAACAGCCCATGATGTCACCATTATGGCCATCTGGCTTATCCTGACCGTTGTGGGCGGAGTGCTGCTACGCCAGGTCTATTTCCTGCTCACCACCAAGGCAGGCATACATCAGACCAACACGCTGCGCCTTAAGATGTTCAGCAGCCTGTTCCGCCGCCAGCTCTATGAAGAGAAGGATATCCACTCAGGTGACATCAGCTCCCGCCTTACCAAGGATATTGAGGTAGTAAGTGAGACCACCACTGATACCCTGCCCCAGATGTGCATAACCGCCATACAGCTGGTAGGAGCGTTCCTGCTGCTGCGTTACTTTGACCGCTGGCTGGCCTGGGCCCTGCTCATATTGACCCCCATGGCCATCATCATGGCCAAGTTCATAGGCCGCCGCCTGCGCCAGATGACTCTGGATATACGCCAGGACGAGAGCCGCATACAGATGCAGGTACAGGAGGGCATGGAGAACAACGCCGTGCTGCGCGCCATGGGCAGTGAGGAGTGGATGACCGGCCGCCTGGACACCATGCAGCAGAAGCTAAAGGGCAACATAATGCGCCGCACCCGCTTTACCATCATGATACGCATCATCATGGGCTGCGCATTCGGTCTGGGTTACCTCACAGCCTTTATCTGGGGCGGACTCCAGTTAAGAAACGGAGCCATAACATTCGGTGTCATGACATCATTCCTGCAACTGGTAGGCCAGATACAGCATCCCGTAATGCAACTGCTCAACCTGGTGCCGCAGGTGATACACTCCACCGCCAGCATAGACCGCCTTATTGAACTGGAGAACCTTGAGGCTGAGACCGATGCATCCACGCTGCACCCCACCCTGAGCGGCATCCGGTTCAACAAAGTAAGCTTCAAATACGCCGGCGGTGACCGTCAGATACTATCAGACTTTACCCATGATTTCCGTCCCGGCACCAAGACCGCCCTTATGGGTGAGACCGGAATAGGCAAGACCACCATATTCCGCCTCATGTTAGGATTCATAAGCCCCCAGAGCGGCACAATCAGCCTGTACGGAAAAGACGGCACCTCAATGCCTGCAGCAGCCACCACCCGCCCCGACTTTGTATTCGTACCCCAGGGCAACACCCTGATGAGCGGCACCATCCGCTTCAACCTGCAGGTAGCCAATCCGGAGGCATCGGACCAGGAGTTACAACAAGCGTTGCATACCGCCTGCGCCGATTTTGTACAGGAACTCCCCGACGGTCTTGACACCATGCTTGGCGAGCGCGGCACCGGCCTGAGTGAAGGCCAGGCCCAACGCATAGCAATAGCCCGCGGCCTGCTGCGTCCGGGCTCAATACTACTGCTTGATGAGATAAGTTCATCACTCGATGCCCCAACCGAGGCCGAGCTCTACACCCGTCTCTTCAAGGCCTATCCGCAAAAAACAATGATTTTCATCACCCATCGCCAGGCCGTCACCACCCTCTGCGATGAAAATCATTGTATTCTACGTTTGTAGCAGTCCTTCTTGTCGCAGATGCCGCAAGTGTAAGGCAGGTAACGGACATCGGGCCCTACCCCTATTACACCGCTAACGGATTTCATGGGGAGCATGAGGCAGGATTCTGTTAGTTCTATGCCGCAGGGATTGGGTTCATCAAAAAGGCTGAACAATGCCGGTTGGGCTGAAACGTGCCAGCCGCAGTAACCGGGACTGAAGCGGTTGGTACGCTTATAGCCCGACGGATCAATCTCTTTCTGGAGCACGGTCTCCATATAATCAGCAACGCTCTCAACTATCTGGCTGCCCACGCAATCCATAGCGTAGGTCTGGAACATATCATCACGACGCTTCACGGCATCGGTCCACTGGAAATAGCCGTTGCCCACCGTTGCTACGAACACGGCATAACGCTGTGCTCCGCGTAGCTGGCGGCAGATTATCTTGCCTGCGTCAAACGTGACGGGACCCTTAGGACCTTGAAGTGTAAGTTGCATCATATCATTGGAAAGGACTCCATCCAACAGGATATACTTGAACTGTGGGCGAAGGAACTGGGCAGACTCACGCAGCAGATACTCAACCGTACGGCGAGTCTGTTCATCAGGCTCGCTGTCCTTATACCCCATAAAGGAATAGACCTCCCTTAAGGGTATCTCAAGACGGTTCATGCTGAGCTGCTCCCAGGCCATTGTTTACTTTGACTCGTTAAAGAGGAACTGACGGAAATCTGTGTAGTCTTTGCTAAGCTCCACGCTCTGCTTGATGCCCTTCATGAAGGCCTGCAGGCGGGCGGGAATCTCAACGTCACCTCCGGTAATGGCATCGACCTTCTCCTTGAACTTGGCGGGGTGTGCGGTCTCCAGGAACACGCCGTACTCACCGGGCTCCAACTGCTCCTTAAGAGCACGGTAGCCGCAGGTTCCGTGCGGGTCAAGCAGGTAACCGGTACGCTCATAGCAATCTTTAAGGGTCTCCTTGATCTGCTCATCGGTATAGGTTGCACCGCCTATGTGGCCTGCAATATCCTTGTGTGAGCCGCCGTAAAGCGCAAGCACACGCGCAAAGTTGCTGGGATCACCCACATCCATAGCGTTGGCCAGAGTCTGGACCGATGGCTTAGGGCTGTAAACGCCGCTCTTAAGGTAGTTGTAGAATATGTCATTGGCGTTGTTCGCGGCAATGAAACGCTTTACGGGCAGTCCCATGAACCAACCGAACAGGCCGGCTGTGATGTTTCCGAAGTTTCCGCTGGGCACGCAGATGACCAGGTTATCGGCCTTGCCCAGACGTTTCATCTGTGCGTAGGCGTTGAAGTAGTAGAATGCCTGCGGCAGGAATCGGGCCACGTTGATTGAGTTGGCCGATGTCAGTTTCATGTGCTGGTTGAGCTCGGCATCCATAAAGGCGTTCTTGACCAGAGCCTGGCAGTCATCAAACACACCGTCTATCTCAACGGCGGTGATGTTGCGGCCCAGAGTGGTGAACTGGCACTCCTGGATGGGGCTCACCTTGCCTTTGGGATAGAGCACATACACATGTACGCCCTCCACGCCCAGGAATCCGTTGGCAACGGCGCTGCCTGTATCGCCCGATGTGGCCACCAGCACATTGACCAACTGTTTCTCCTCCTTGTTGAAGTATCCCAGCAAGCGGGCCATGAAGCGTGCGCCTACATCCTTGAATGCAAGCGTGGGACCATGGAACAACTCCAGAGAATAGATATTGTCCTCAACCTTGACTACGGGAGTCTCAAATGCCAGTGTGTCATAGACAATGCGCTTAAGGTCATCGGCGGGGATATCCTCGCCAAAGAAAGCCTTGGCAACCTCCAGTGACATCTCCTGAAATGTCATCTTGTCTATGTTCTCAAAGAACTCCTTGTCCATCTTGTTAAGGCGCTCAGGCATGTAGAGGCCGCGGTCAGGAGCAAGTCCGCGAACCACTGCATCACGCAGCGTCACGTCATCGGACTTATGGTTTGTGCTGTAGTATTTCATTTCAATGATAGGAATATCTTGGTGAATTCTGTGCCCTCAATGTTGCCGTAGCCGCCCTGCTTGCAAGACTCCTCGTCAAAGGCGGTAACGCTGTCAGCCTCCATTCCCGGGGTATAGATAAGGAACGGAATGGGATCCGATGTGTGCGTGCGGTGTGCACAGGGCGTTGGGTGGTCAGGCAGCACTGCAATGGCTACCGGCTCATTCCATTTGGAGACCTCCTCATAGATGGGACCTATCAGGCGGCTGTCCAGATCCTCAACGGTGCGGTTCTTAAGGGTAAAGTTACCCTCATGACCGGCCTCATCGGGGGCCTCAACGTGCACATATACAAAGTCATCGGTCTTAAGGGCATCGATGGCAGCCTGTGCCTTGCCCTCATAGTTGGTGTCAAACAGGCCTGTTGCGCCCTCCACGTCAATCACCTTCATGCCGGCGTAGTGCCCTATTCCCTTGATAAGATCCACGGCCGATATCACCGAGCTCTTGCGGACATTGGGGTAGAGTTCGTTTAAGGGTTGCATTGACGGGCGGTAACCGGGTGACCAGGGCCAGATGCTGTTGGCTGGGTCCTTGCCCTGGGCTATTCGCTTAAGGTTTACGGGGTGCTTGGCCAGTATCTCCTGTGAACGCAGTATGAGGTCATTCAGCAGGTCGGCTGTAGGCTGGGCATCAGGGGTGGCAGCCTTGATCATGAGGTCGCGGAACGGCTGTCCCGGGACATCATGGGGCGGTGTGCATATAAGTTCCTTGCGGCCGCCGTCTATAACCAAAAGATGGCGGTACTGTATTCCGGTATGGAAATGCACACGGTCTGAGCCTAACTCCTTGTCAAGAGACTTGATAAGTTCATCGGCCTCAGGGGTTGTAATGTGACCGGCTGAGTGGTTCTTGATAAGACCGTTCTCAATGCAGATGATGTTGCAGCGCATACCCATCTGTCCGGGTTTTATGTCAACGCCTATGTTGGCGGCCTCAAGCACGCCACGGCCCTCAAATGACTTGGTTACGTCATAGCCCATGACGGTCATGTTGGCCACCTCACTGCCGGGATGGAAACCGTCAGGCACGGTTTTGAGCATACCTGTGCGACCCTTGCGCGCAAGCATGTCCATATAGGGTTTGCGGGCATTCTGGAGTATGGTCTTACCGCCAAACTCCTTGACTGGCCAGTCGGCCATTCCATCGCCCAAAATTATAATGTACTTCATATCTTATGGTCTCTTTTTCCCTCTCTTTTCATCGTTCCTCGGTCAAAATGGACCCCATTGTTCCCTCCAGAACGATAAAAACAGAGGAAAAAATAGGCCATAATCTACCTAGAGATGGAAACATTATCAGTTTTTAGATATTAGCTATACTCATGATATCGGCAAATACACCTGCTGCGGTAACGGCGGCGCCTGCACCGTATCCCTGAATCATCATGGGATACTCCTTGTAACGCTCAGTGGTGAGCAGGATGATGTTGTTGCTGCCTTGCAGGTTGTAGAACGGGTGGTACTTGTCAACCTCGGCCAGTGAGATGCTGGCCTTGCCGTTGTCCAGCTTGGCAACAAAACGCATGCGCTTGCCCTCTTTCTCCACACGGCTGCGGCGTGCCTCAAAATCGGCATCCAATTGCGGCAGCTTGGCCCAGAACTCATCAATGGTGCCGTCAAAGAGCTCCTGCGGTATAAAGAGTGAGCTCTCCACATCCTTCTGCTCAATGGCGTAACCGCTCTCACGTGCCAGAATGACCAGCTTGCGCAGCACATCCTTTCCGCACAGGTCAATGCGCGGATCGGGCTCACTGTAACCCTTCTCCTTGGCCAGGCGGATGGTCTCGCTCAGGGGGCAGTCAGCACTCAGGGTGCTGAATATGAAGTTCAGGGTACCGCTCACCACAGCCTCAATCTTGAGGATATGATCACCGCTGTTTATCAGGTCATTGATGGTGTTGATGATGGGCAGGCCTGCGCCTACATTGGTCTCAAACAGGAACTTTACGCCACGGCGGCGTGCAGTCTGCTTAAGAGCCTGGTAGTTCTCATACTCAGATGATGCGGCAATCTTGTTGGCTGCCACAACTGATATGTTATGATCCAGAAAATCCTTGTACAACCCTGCCACATCGGCACTTGCGGTGCAATCCACAAACACTGAGTTGAATATGTTCATGCCGATGACCTCATCATGCAGCTTCTGTATGTTGCTTGCGGGGGCCTTGTCCAGCTGCTCGCGGTAGTTATCCAGGCTGATGCCCTCACGGCAGAACAGCGCCTTGCTGCCACGTGCTATGCCTACCACGTTCAGTTTGAGGCCGCGCTCCTGCATCAGCTTCTCACGCTGGCCGCGTATCTGCTCCAGCAGGCTGTTACCCACGGTTCCTACGCCGCAGATGAACAGGTTGAGCACCTGATACTCAGACAGGAAGAATGAGTCATGGATAACGTTCAATGACTTGCGCAGTGAGCTCTTCTGTACCACGAATGATATGTTGGTCTCGGATGCTCCCTGGGCGCAAGCAATAACGTTGATACCGTTGCGGCCCAGAACGCTGAACAGCTTACCGGCAATACCGGGGCTGCGTTTCATGTTCTCACCCACAATGGCAATGGTTGCCAGGTCCATCTCGGCCGATATGGGGAAGATGGCACCCAGGGCAATCTCCTTGCTGAACTCGCGGTTCAACAGGTCACATGCCGGTGCGGCATCCTCATTGCGTACACCGATTGACGTACTGTTCTCAGATGATGCCTGTGATACCAGGAATACGCTGATGCCGTTCTCAGCCAGAGTCTTGAATATGCGATAGTTCACGCCGATGACGCCTACCATACCAAGACCGCGCATGGTTATGAGTGCGGTATCGCTTATGCTTGATATACCCTTGATGGCCTTAGTTCCGGCGGGGAGCTCGTTCACGATCTCGGTGCCGCGGGCCGTGGGGTTGAAGGTATTCTTGATCAGTATGGGTATGTTCTTCTGGCACACCGGATAGATGGTGGGCGGATAAACCACCTTGGCACCAAAGTTACAGAGCTCCATGGCCTCCACGTAGCTCAGTTCATCAATGGTGTAGGCGGTAGAGATCACGCGGGGATCGGCCGTCATGAATCCGTCCACATCGGTCCATATCTCAAGCACGCTGGCATCAAGAGCAGCTGCAATGAGTGATGCGGTGTAGTCAGAACCGCCGCGGCCCAGGTTGGTTATCTCGCCCGTCTGAGCATCGGATGATATGAATCCGGGGGCAAGGGCCTTACGGGGCATATCCTTGAATGTCTCGCGGATAAGGCGGTAGGTAAGGTCACTGTCTATTGTATGGTTTGTTGTCTTGTGCTCGGTCTTGATGAACTCACGGGAGTCATACAACTTGATGTCATCAATGAGCTGAGCCACTATCTGCGATGACAGACGCTCGCCGTAGCTCACAATGATATCCATGGTCTTCTCTGACAGGTCATGCAGCAGGAACAGCCCCTGCATGATCTCCTTAAGTTCTCCAAACAGGGTGCGTACGCCGTCAAGCGCCTTATGCTGACGCTCAGGCAGTATCACGTCACTGATCATCTGCTCGTGACGCTTAAGCATAGCATCGGTCTCAGTCTCATACTGACGGTCACCGCTTGATGCCATACGGGCTGTGGCAATAAGCTTGTCGGTGATTCCGCCCAATGCTGAAACCACTACTATCACATCATCCTGCTGTGACTCAACAATCTCCTTAAGGTTGGTGATGCTCTCCTTTGATCCCACGGACGAGCCACCGAATTTCAGTACCTTCACAACAAAAAATATTTTTCAACTTGCAAAGGTACTTATTTTTTAAATAACAATACGGTTTCCAGTTGCACCAAGTAAAACAAAACCCCGACAGCGAAGCCCGAGCGCCGCGAAGCAGCGAGCCCCCTCCGATTGTTTTTTATCCGAAGAGCTGCTTGAAAGCTTCCTCCACCTTGTTCACGGGAACTATCTCAATCCCTGCTTTCTTGGTGTTGAGGCCATGCATATTGGCAGCGGGAATAAGGATGCGCTCGAATCCCAGTTTGCCGGCCTCAGCAATGCGTTGTTCTATGCGGCTGACGGGGCGGATTTCACCTGACAGCCCCACCTCACCGGTCATGCAGACTGTGCGGTCAATTGCAATGTCAAGGCTGCTTGAAAGTATGGCACTTATCACGGCCAGGTCTATTGCGGGGTCACTCACCTTGAGGCCGCCTGCTATGTTCAGGAACACATCTTTCTGGCCCAGTTTAAAGCCCACACGTTTTTCAAGCACAGCCAGCAGCATGTTCATGCGGCGCACATCAAAGCCTATGGCACTGCGCTGAGGTGTTCCGTAAACGGCGGTGCTGGCCAGCGCTTGGACCTCAATCAGGAACGGGCGCACACCCTCAATGGTGCAGGCAATGGATACGCCGCTCATGCCCTGATGGCTGTCTGTAAGCAGCAACTCGCTGGGGTTGCTCACCTGACGCAGCCCGTTCTCACGCATCTCATAGATACCCAGTTCCGATGTGCTTCCAAACCTGTTCTTGATAGGCCTCAATATGCGGTACAGGTAGTGTTGGTCACCCTCAAACTGCAGCACGGCATCAACGATATGCTCCAGAATCTTGGGGCCTGCAATAGTGCCGTCCTTGGTGATATGACCTATCAGCAGCACCGGCGTTCCGCTCTCTTTTGCAAACTTGAGCAGTGAGGCGGCGCACTCACGCACCTGCGTAAGGCTTCCGGCCGATGACTCAACGTATTCACTGCTTATGGTCTGTATGGAGTCTATCACCACGATTGTCGGTTTAGTCTCCTTTATCTGGGTGTAGATGTTTTCAAGGGATGTCTCACAGAGCACCATCAGGTCATTGTTCCTGCCCTGAGCATCCTGAGCCAGACGGTCGGCACGCATCTTGATTTGGCGGGCACTCTCCTCACCCGATACATAGAGCACCTTCTGGCCCTTGAGTTGCATCACGGTCTGCAGAATCAGGGTGGACTTACCTATTCCCGGCTCACCACCTAACAATACGATCGATCCTGGCACAAGTCCGCCTCCAAGTACGCGGTTCAGTTCCGTGTCACGCATATCAATGCGGGGCTCCTCAGTAGTCTCTATGCGGTCCAATGTCTCCGGCTGAGGAGTACCATCGGCCTTACCGGATGCACTCTTGCGCAGGGATGTTGTGGCCGATGGCTTATCGGCCCTGATAGTCTTCTCAACCATAGTGTTCCACATACCGCACGAAGGGCATTTGCCGCTCCATTTGGGCGAGTCAAAGCCGCACTCGGTGCACACAAAAACGGTCCTGTCCTTTATCGTTGCCATACGCTATGCCTTCTCTAATTTAGACCATTGGTATATGCCCCTAAAAGCGTTAATCAAATAAAACAGTTGCAGTACGAGCTGTATGGACGCATATGAAACACCGGCTTTCCATTTTATGATCCATAGGGCAACCATAATAAAATCGTACAATAGCCACAAAAACCACTGTTCAATAAAAGCAAAAACAAGAACGAATTGAGTGACTACTATTACGGCTACTGCAACAGCATCTATCCAAGGATCTGTCTCCTTATTTTTTAAAATGAAATACAATATTGTAGCAATTATCAACGTAGATAACACCATTAGAATTCTCTGTTTCCAAGTCATCCAACGTGTTTTAATAACCGCAGAATCATCCGACAAGCGACGCCTATTCCATTTAAACCATCCTACAATCTGCATTGGGGCATTGTATAACAAATAATATACTGCCATTCCCATTAACCCCGAACCAAACATGATGTAGCCAAGAATAAGTGAGCCAACAAGTCCAAACGGGAAATTTAGCATATCACCTTTGGCTCCAAATATCACACAAAGGATACTACAAGTTCCAGCTATAAAACTGAGCGTGCTAAATTCTCCATTAAGAATACTGACTACCAGACTAGTACCCACAAAGCCCAGTATCAAGAACCAATCCCACCACGTAAACCGCGGTATCTCTATCTTCTTACTCATCTTACTTCATTTGCACGCGAAGATAACAAAAAGTACAATTGAGGTCTGTCCCCAATTGTATCATTTTTCCATCAACATCTGGAAACGTCTTAGGGCACCACCCTCATCTGATGATGCCTGCTCCTCTTTTACGCGCCTATACTCTTCACGAGCCTTGACAAGTTGCTGCTGGTATTCATCTGTACATACGATATTGGCAAACATGGCCGATGCCAGAAGCAATGAAGCATCTATATCGCTTTTCCAATGATGACCGCATACCACACGGTTAAGGGCATAATACTGGGCACGAAGCATAATCTCAGTAGTGTATTCCGGAGCAACCGTACAGAGCGCCAACGCAAATGCATAACCGCGTGAAGCATGACCAGACGGGTAACTGAATGATTCAGCCTTCTCTGCATCGGCCCCAGGATTCAAGGACGGCTCTTCAAAAGCCACAAAAGGGCGCTTACGCTGGTACTCATCCTTGACTGTAGAATTTGCCTTGTTGGCATCGCTTGCGGCGCGCTCACATAGCCGTATGATCTCAGGGGTGGTTCTTCTGCTCAAGCTGATTCCGATAACCTCCTCACTGAACACCTTGTATAGTGAAGCGCCTTCATCAGACAATGCCTGCTCACTGAGTTCCGCATTTGCACGCATATCACGTCCCCACTGATAGTAGTAAACATCATTTGCATATGCACCACTGGTTGATGACGGGGGCGGCAGAATAAAAGCATAATCCTTAGGACGAGTCTCATCCGTAAGATACCCGGCAGGAAGAAACTGTCCCCAACAATTTACTGAAACTATGACAGCAACCGCTGTCAGAAAGATCTTATTCATACTCTGCATCTTTATTCCTACTTTTCTTTCATATTTGTGTCATTTCTCTTCCTTTGACCAGGTAATGGCACGGTTTATGAAATCCAGGAACGGTTTTGTGGTTTTGAAAAGAGCGGCGACACGCTCTGCCAGATTGGGTTCCAGAATGAACTTTTCATCAGGGGTAAAAGCCATGCAGAAACGTTTGAGCCGATAAAAATCAGAGTCAGGGGTATCAGCAGGGAATCCGGCGGGGACTTTCTTGAGCGCGCCTTCAAAATCGAGTTCAAAGCGCGGATCAGCCTGCGCCAGAATCTTGCGGAAACCGCCGTCACTCATCTCAATATCCTCACGCAGAATGGCCAGCACCTTGGGGTCACACCAGTAATCACCGGCAGCCAGCATGTGGGTTCCCTCCCAACTCTCCTTGGCCGATGCACTCACCTGAAAATAATATCCGCTGTAGGCCGATTTCTTTCCGCCCGGGCAGATATACACGCCCATATGCGTCTTGTACGGGGATTTATCGGCCGAAAACCTTACGTCGCGGTATATGCGATAAGTGATGTCCTTCAGGCTTAGATCACCGATGGCCGGGTCAAACTTGCGGATTGCAGCGAGCAGTTCCAGGGCAAAAACATCAAACCGCTCCTTTACCCTCTTGTACTCATCCTTGTGCGCCATGAACCAGTCACGCTCATTATTGGCGCTCAGTTCCCTTAAAAATGCCAGTATCTCTTTCATTCTTTGTATTTTTCAAAATGATACCTCTCCCTGAGTTCAGCCTGCTTTTCTGGGGTCTGATGGGTAAAATACTGCTTCCAGCCTGGGCAGAAATTGATATGCCAGCGCCAGAAACGTCCTATTATAGACTTGGGATTCTTATCATAATGCGGGCGGAACTTACAGTTCTCGCAAGGATACTGTGCCATTCTTTTACTATTAAGGTTAGTATCGCAAATGTAATTATTTTCTGCTGAATGTGCTATTTTTTGTACTTTAGCGGCTGAATTATGATTAAGGAATTACAACTCAGGGTTGAGCCGCAGTTTGCTTATAACGAGCAGGTTCTTAAGGATACTGTCTCACGGCAGTGCGGGCTTGATGTGCGTACCATTACGGCAGTGCGCACACTCAAGAAGAGCATTGACGCCCGCCAGCGCACTATTTTTGTGAACCTGACCCTGAGAGTATTCATCAACGAGCAGCCGCCCAAGGATGAATTCACCCGCATAGAATATCAGCCTGTTGACGGCAAGCCCACCATTGTAGTGGTGGGAGCCGGCCCCGGCGGACTTTTCGCAGCATTGCACCTTATTGAACTTGGACTCAGACCCATTGTTCTGGAGCGCGGCAAGAACGTTCATGACCGCAAGGTGGATATTGCCGCCATAAGCCGTACCCATAAGATTGACCCTGAATCAAACTACAGCTTTGGCGAGGGCGGTGCCGGAGCATATTCTGATGGCAAGCTTTATACCCGTAGTAAGAAACGCGGCAGCACAGACCGCATCCTGAACATATTCTGCCAGCACGGCGCAAGCCCCACAATCCTGTCCGATGCCCACCCGCACATAGGCACGGACCGCCTGCCGCGCGTGATTGAGAACATCCGCAACACCATTATAAACTGCGGCGGCGAGGTCCATTTTGAGACTCTGATGACCAGTTTCATACTGCAAGGAAACCGCGTGATTGGCGTAAACGCCACTCATGCCGGACAGCAGTACACCTTTATGGGTCCCGTGATACTGGCAACCGGTCACAGCGCCCGTGATGTCTATCGTTACTTTGCGCAATCCGGATTCAATATTGAGGCGAAAGCTTTGGCAGTGGGTTGCCGCTTGGAGCATCCTTCACAACTCATAGACAGCATACAATATCACAACCGCGCTGGCCGAGGCAAATATCTGCCTGCTGCAGAATACAGTTTTGTAACCCAGGTAAACGGCCGCGGTGTCTATAGCTTCTGCATGTGTCCAGGTGGATTTGTTGTCCCGGCAGCATCGGGACCGCAACAGATTGTTGTGAACGGAATGTCACCATCAAATAGAGGTTCCCGATGGAGCAACTCCGGAATGGTTGTGGAGACCCATATTGAGGATGTAGCGCAAAATGATGCGGATATGAAAGACCCGCTCGTTATGATGCGTTTCCAGGAGCAGTTGGAGCGTGACTGCTGGCAGGCCGGCAATATGCGTCAGACTGCACCAGCCCAACGCATGAGTGACTTTGTAAACGGACGCCTCAGTTATGACCTTCCCGAATCATCATACTCACCCGGCCTGATATCCTCCCCTCTCCATTTCTGGATGCCCAAGTTCGTGACGGAGAGACTAAAGCAAGGTTTTCTGCAATTCGGAAAGAGTTCTCACGGATTCCTCACAAACGATGCCGTGATGATTGCGGTCGAGACCCGAACATCATCACCTGTACGCATCATCCGCGATAATGAAACGCTCCAGCACATCAAACTGGAAGGCCTATTCCCCTGCGGCGAAGGAGCAGGTTACGCCGGCGGCATAGTCTCATCGGCCATAGACGGAGAACGCTGCGCCGACTCCGCTTCCAACTATCTTTCTCAAAAATAATATAATTGGGGCGCTGCCAGAAGGGACGCTTTTACCGCTCCATGCTTTGCGGCTATTCTAGGCATTTTTTGCCTTGCAAGATTCTTTAACGTAGGACAATGAAATGGAATCAAGTAATACAATATCTTTGACTCAATCAATAATTCTGTTTCAAACCTAAACTATTAACCTGTTAGAATCCTTGTTTATGAAAAGAAATCCTTTCGGTCTTGTTGAGCAAACATTGCTCACCTGGAGTTTGGTCATCATTCTGGTGCTTTCAGCCTGCACATCAACACAAAGTAACTATATCTCCATCGATGTCAAAGATGTGGATTACCAGAACAAATCATCACTTCTTATTGAAGGCGTTCCAATAGGTCTGGGTATAATCGGAGTCCGCAATATAACGGTATATGATTCACTTCTCATGCTTGAGACTATGGACCCTGAAGGTATGATCAAGGTGTTCAATACAAACACTCTTAAGCAGCTTGGTAATCTATGTACAAGAGGGCGTGCCGGTAATGAGTTCGGCTATGCTTTTACATTATGCGGGCAGATATATCGGTCAGGCACAGATATACTGTTCCCACTTACCAATAATCCCAGCGGCGAACTTAAAACCGTCAACATATCAGAGTCCCTTAAGAGCGGTGTGACCACAATAGCCAATACAAGCAGCATTTCCCTCTCAGGTGAATACATAATGCTAGACAATGATCCCGGCAATAGATTTGAATGTCACGTACAGGAGCTTATGGAAATGGGCGGTACATCAATGCCGGTTTCATACAGCATAAATAAAGGCGGTCAGTCTCAAGAGCTGCAGGTGTTTCCGGAGCTGATGAGATTTGAAGATGACTTTGATGTCCTGCCTCCCTATGATGGCGCACTGGCTAAGCATCCGTCCAAGAACATAGTCATCCAGGTCATGAAGCATATGGATTATATCCTGTTCTTTGACTTTGAAAGCGGTAAGCAGTTTGCCATACATCAGGATGGAACACTCACATATGATGATGTATATCCTCAGGATGGCAATGGTAATACTTTTGTCGATGTGGCCGTAGCGGATGATTATTTCTTCGTCCTGTATTGGAACGGCAAGTATAGCACCAGTCAGGATAAATCAGACCGAAAACCGGAACTTCTCATGTTTGACTGGAAAGGCCGTTTCCTTAAGAGCGCCAAACTGGGTGCTAACGTAAGCCATATCGAGTTTGACAGCGCTCACAAGCAGCTTATCGGCCTCAACCGCCAGACAGAATCATTATACCTCTTTGACCTTAAAACGCTGCTCAATCAGTAATCACCACTCAACAAAAGGCAATATGAAAAGAACGGTTATAATAATATCAGCTTTCATGTTTGTGGCAGTTTGTTCATTCGCCCAGAATGCCTCAAAACACCAGTATGTTGACCTAGGGTTGAGTGTCAAATGGGCAACCTGTAACATTGGCGCAACCAAACCTGAGGAACGCGGTGAATTCTTCAGTTGGGGCGAGACAGAGCATAAGAGAATAAACAATTGGGATACATACAAATACAGTGAAGGGGCTAAGAAAGCCCTGACAAAATACTGCAGTAATCCTGATTATGCCTGGCATGGATTGGTTGACAGTGTCTCAGTCCTTGATCTGGAGGATGATGTTGCTCAAATAAAATGGGGCGGGACATGGCATATTCCTACTAAAGCGCAAATAGATGAACTTCTGGAGAACTGCACATGGGAATGGACCACACTGAATGAAGTTAATGGCTATAAGGTGACCAGCAAGAAACCCGGATATAAAGACAGGTCTATCTTCCTTCCTGTAACGGGTAAATATGAGGATGGTAAAGTTTTTAATTACCGTTCACATGGTTACTATTGGTCAAGGAATTGCGGAACAATTACATCAGAGATTGCATATACCCTAGAGGTATATACCAAAGGAGCCTCTGCTGAGATGCAATCCCGTTGTGAGTCTTTGGCAGTCCGTCCCGTATGTAAATAAGGACAATGGTCCAATAAGAAAATATATTGATTATGAAAAGAATATTGTTTGCACTCCAGTTATTGACAATTACATTATTGCTGATAGTATCTTGTAAACCCAAGTCTACAAACAGTCAACAGAACGGGAATTCTATCGGAGCTGCTCCTGTTGATAAGGAGCGTACGGTCCCAATATTGTCCTTTGATGATAAAGCACTTTTTGAAACCCTGTCTTATTCAAATATCATCCAGTCTGTCAATTATATCCCTTTGGAAACCAAAGAAGAGGCTTTTATAGGCCGTAGGGTAACAGGTATTAAACGCATACGTGACAAGTATATGATTATATCACGTGATGGAATGAACGCTTCATTCAAGTTGTTCAATACAGACGGCACATATTATACTGAGGCACTCACTATGGGACGCGGGCCTGTTGAGATGACATATTTCAGCAGTTATGCCTTCAACGATTCCACCGGTCTGGTTACAATTCTGGACTCGGAAGGCGGTAAGGCAGTAAAACTGGATATTGTTTCACTGGAGAAAACACGTTTTAGCGTAAGCAACGGGATAAAATATGCCAAACTTGTTGCATTAGACAATGGCAATTATCTGTCACTGGCAACAAATTATAACAGCAAAAGAACGGCTGATAAACTTGTACCGTATATGTATCTCTTAAATCAGGATTTCCAGATAGTGGACAGCCTGTGCGATATGGTCAACAGGGAAAAGAAAACCATTGAAGGAGTTGACGGGCCGGAACTACAAGAGTTCCTGTCTCAATATCCGGGAGGTGCCATATATAAGGATTTGCTGAATGATACGGTGTTTTTCATTGACAATAACCTTCATATCAAGCCCATAGCAATATTTGACATTGGCAAAAGAAAGCCCACTCTGAAGGAGAGTAACAATGATTCATGGGAAAAGAAAAAGAACAAGATTTACATACGTAACATAGATGTGATGGATAACTATATACATGTTACCTATGATTATGACAAACTGCTATATGAAGCAATCTGGAGTCTTGAGAGCGGTCAACTTTTATACCAATCCTCCTCAGACCTTATAGGAATAAATATCTCATGTGACAGTTTCCACGGTCGCATGCCTATAAACAATTATATAGGCAATAAGTTATGCTTCCCGGCTAATGCGGCAGATCTTATAACTGTTATTCCAGGTCTTAAACCTGATGACAATGTGGTTCTTGTGGAAATAACCTTAAAGAACTGAAATAGCACAAAAGGAACTATCATCTGATTGACACGCTCAGATGCTACTCCCGCCATCCATTGTTTAAAAGGCTCTGCTTTCTTTGAGAGTATTGATTGGATAATTCGGAATACATATTCCAAATCACCTACGTCAGTTATATCATTTTCCATCCTTGGGCGAGACCATATGCAGTTGGTAACAATTTGTTACCAACTCCAAGCCTTCTGTCCTACGTTAAAGAATCTTGCAAGGCAATTAATAATTAGGTAATAAAAAAAGGACACATTGCTGTGCCCCTTTCTTTTTATAGTACCGTATAGGTTTCTTAATGCCTACTTTTGTAGTTTTTGTATAGAATCCAGATGGCCATAATCAGCATTATCAGGGTTGGAAAGATGTTCTTATCTTCTCCACTGATGAAATGAGCTACAAAGACGCCCACAAATATTGCAACAGCAATTGAAAAACTCACAAGAGAGACGGTTGGTATTACTCGTAATATGTTGTTTTTTGCTATATTAATAATAAGGGGGATAAAAGCAATGACTGCACTTAATAAAGCCACCGGAATGACCACAAACCGCCAATTGAAGCCGTCATCAGGATATGTCTTGAATGCACCTATTACACAAAGCACACATCCAGCAAGCAGAGCCAGGGTGCAAATGGAAAATAGTACAATCCTTACCACCTTGCCGATACGGCCCAAAAGTGTGTCTCGTTCTTCGAGTGTACCCTTCATACCCTCCTTATAGGCTCTGACAAAGCTGTGGTAGAATCTGGGTATATCCATTGCCACAAGCATAAGAGTGTAGATTATGCCACAAGCCACGCTTATGAAAACATATCCATAAACAACCCAGAATATGAATGTTGATACTGCACTGATAAGGAAAGTTCTGCGATACCTTCTCTCACGGGTCATCAGAGTGTTCAGGTCAAGCTGTACAAAATCCTTGCGGGTAACCTTGCGCAGTATGAATGCATTTATCACTATTGAAATGAATCCGAATATGCCTGCAGTCCACAGTGCTGCATTTGAAAGCCCGCGTGAAAGGTGGAAGAACAATGTCAAGAGAGGGAATCCAATCAGATAGCCCCATATCAGCGTGGTCTTTACCCCGGTCTCAAGCATATCCACCTTCTCCATAGTGGCTGCACGTATCTGCTCAGGGGTTACTATCTCCTGACTGTCCAGTTTCTCATCCATCAGCTGGAATGTATCTCTGAGCTCCTCAAGCTCCTCAAGTTTGATATTCTCGTTAGTCATAGCGCAAACGTTTTTAATTGTTAGACATTGATTTGAGCTGCTCCTTGATGCGGAACAATCTGCTTGTAACAGCCTGGGTTGTAATACCCACAATGGCTGCAATCTCATCATAACTCATGCTTTCCAACCACAGAAGAATGATTGCGCGGTCAAACACCTCCAGCTTGTTGATCCTGTCATACAGCATCTTGACCTGGCGGCCTACCTGGTCTTGCTCGCTGAACAGGTCACGGTCAATGGCAAGCGGAACGGTTGGTACATTCCGGCTGTTCCTTTTCTGGATAGAGCAGCAGGTATTAAGACTGATACGCCAGATCCATGTCTTGATACTGCTCTCATTTCTGAACTCAGGAAATCCTTTCCATAGATTAACCAACACTTCTTGGAAAAGGTCATCAACTACTGTCGGGTTGTCAGAGAAGAAATAACACACCGAATATATTGTCTTGCGGTGCTCTCTGACCATTTTTGTAAACTCTAATTCTAAATCTTTCATCTGTTTTGGAAACAATCGTTTGTACATTTAGACAACGATTTCACGGATTCCTTTCAAAAATAATCGTTTTTTTTTGAAAAAAGTTTAGAAGTTCCTCTTGTGCTATTCGCCACATCGGCTTTATGTTTCACCACATATTGTTTTTTGCGTACCCACGCATACGCGCGTAAAGGGTACTTTTGCGGCGTTTATAATTGAAATGATTGGTAATGAAATTCAATGACGCAAATGTGGTCATTACCGGCGGAGCATCCGGTATTGGCAGGCTCATGGGCCGCATGGCTCTTGAGAAAGGAGCAAGGAAACTTATAATCTGGGATATCAATGAGAAAAACATCGAACTCGTAAAGAGTGAGCTGGCTGCAAAGGGCTCAGTTTGCGGCTACAGGGTGGATGTATCGGACAAGGCCTCTATCCAGGAGGCCTACTCCGCCACCATAAAGGAGTGCGGGCCGGTGGATATCATGATACAGTGCGCCGGCATAGTGACCAGCAACGCTACTTTCGATAAACTCACCACAGCCGATATTGAGCGCACCATGATGATCAACGCCGTGGCTCCCATGAACGTGGCGCACATAATTCTGCCCGATATGATCAAGCGTGACAAGGGCCATATCTGCAACATAGCATCGGCCGCAGGCATGCTCTCCATGCCCAAGATGAGCGTCTATGCCGCCAGCAAATGGAGCGTGATAGGCTGGTCCGATTCAGTACGCATTGAACTGCACGACATGAAATCATCGGTACATTTCACCACCGTGGCCCCCTACTTCATCAACACAGGCATGTTTGACGGCGTGACATCAAAGATTTTCCCCATACTTGACCCTGAAAACACCGCCCGAAAGATTATCCGTTCAATTGAAAAGAACAGGGATTTCCGCGGCATACCTTTCGGTTTCCATTTCATAAGATTCTGGCAAGCAGTTCTGCCCGTATGCTTGTTTGATTTTGTTTTTGGCACTATCTTTGGAATCTATCACACAATGGACCACTTTACCGGAAGGAAAAAATGACAATAGAGAACACCCCGCAAGAGAGAATTGAGGCGATAATCGCTTCACAGAAAGAGTTTTTCAGTACAGGAGCCACCCTTGATGTAGAGTTCCGCAAGGAGCAGTTGCACAAGTTGGCATCGGCCCTTCAGGAGTTTGAGAAACCTTTGGCCGATGCACTATGGACAGACCTGCACAAATCATATCAGGAGGCATACCTGACAGAGATTGGTCTTGTTAAGGCAGAGATACGCGAGCACCTTAAAGGTGTAAGCCGATGGGCACGCCGTAAACGGGTCCACACTCCCCTGACCCTCTTTCCCTCAAGTTCATTCATAGTAAAGGAGCCGTTAGGGTGTGCACTGATAGTATCACCATGGAACTACCCCGTACAGTTGCTGCTCAATCCGCTTGTAGGGGCAATATCAGCAGGATGTACAGCCGTACTCAAGCCCTCACCCTACGTGCCCAACGTATCGGCCGTACTTGAGGAACTGATCCGCACCGCGTTCCCTGAGAACTACATTGCAGTGGTTCAGGGCAACCGTGACGTAAACAAAGTGCTGTTCAGCAGCCGCTTTGACATGATATTCTTTACCGGCAGCCCCGCACTGGGACGCAAGGTAATGGCTGCTGCAGCAGAGCATCTCACCCCCGTGGTTCTGGAGCTTGGAGGCAAGAGTCCTTGCATCATTGACAGCACCGCCAACATCAAGCTGGCAGCCCGCCGCGTAGCCTGGGGCAAGACCCTCAATGCCGGCCAGACCTGCATCGCTCCCGACTACATTCTTATTCACGAGGATGTAAAAGAGGCTTTCATAAAAGAGTTTGCCACACAAGTAAAGAAACTGCACGGCAAGGAGATCAAGGAGTCACAGCATTTTGTACGCCTGGTCACCGACAAGGCATTTGAGCGTGTCAAGAGTTATCTGCAGGACGGTGACATAGTCTATGGCGGCCGCACTGACAGCAACACCCGATTCATTGAGCCCACCCTGCTTGACAACGTCAAACCCGATGCTCCCGTAATGACCGATGAGATATTCGGCCCCATATTCCCCATGATTACCATCAGCCCCCAAAACGGCAGTTTCAAGGATCAGGTGGCAGAGTTCATCACAAACAGGGAAAAGCCTCTGGCATTCTACTATTTTGGCTCTGAGTCCGATGGCTGGGAACTGATACACCGCACCTCATCGGGCGGCGGCTGCATCAATGACACCATCATGCACATAGCCAACGGCAACGTACCGTTTGGCGGCGTAGGCAACTCCGGCATGGGGCGCTACCACGGCAAGCTGAGCTTTGACGCCTTTACTCACGAGCGTTCAATTATCAAAGCACCCACCTGGATAGACCTGCCATTCCGCTACATGCCCTACAGGTTCTTTGCACTCATCAAGCGCATGATGTAAAAACAGCACAAAAGTATCGTTTCCCTGTGTCATCGGCGATGACACAGGGAAACGATACTTTTGTGCTATTGATTTTAGAACCTTACGTAGATTTCAGCCCAGAGCTCATTCCAGTGAGATGAAGTGAGCTTGTTGTCAACGTAGTTGTATTGCAGCTGGAGCATCAGGTTCTTGTGAATCTGGAAATTGGGGGCAATTGAATAGATTGTCTTCATTGACTCCTCAGAAGCCTTGCTGCGATATACGTCATATTTGGCATATACCTTGAACCAGTCATTTACGGGAACACCTACAGCGGCGTACCAACCATCGGCCTCGCTTATATTCTTGCCGCTTGAGTGTGCGTACTCAGCGCGTGCGCTCCATGAGTTGTGTTCATATTTGGCGGCAATGGCCCAACGGTCACGGCCCACTGTTACGCTGTCATTCAATACGTAATCACCTTTCCAGCCGAATGCTCCTATGTAGAGGTCCTGGATAGGCTGGATCTGGAGGGTTCCGATAATATCCCTAGTGGAATTCTTATCGGCAGTGTTGATGCCCTGGCCGTTCATGAGCTGAACCTGATAGTGCAGATACTTGTGTCCATCGGCTGCGGGGAACAAGTCACCCTGGAACTGGATACCCTGGTCACGGCCGCCGGTAGAACTGGGCTCACCGCAGTAGTCACCCATGCCTGAGAACATCTTGGTAATCTGTGAATAATCACCGAAACCTACATCCCAGGGATTATAGGGGTTCTCAAACAGGAAAGCACGCTTGTACTGACCAACCTTTACTGAGAACTCTTTCCAGTGTGCCCACTCAACAAAGTAGTCCTTCATGTGGAATGATGCGTTGTTGAACTGAACCTGTACGCGGTACTTGAAATCAGTAAGGATGGTGCCGTCAACGTAAATACGTGCAAGGCGCTGGCTTAAACCGTCACCGTTGTTCTTACCGTCCTGGTCGGTGTATGTATATTTTCCTACAAAGAAACCGCCAAACTTGGGACCGGTTGTGAAATCTGTGACTTTACGTCCATACTGTAATTCCTGTGCATTGGCAGGAAAAAGTGTAATAAATGCTGTAGCAGCAATCAAAAGAAATCTTTTCATATATGTTGAAACAAAATTAAGCAATAGTGAATGGGAATATCTTGGTAAGCCAGAAGAAGCCTAATGTAAAGCCGATGGCGCCGATGATGATACCCACCTTGGCCATATCCTTGGTCTGAACCAGGCCGGTACTTGACGCGATAGCGTTAGGAGGTGTGGAGATGGGGAACAGCATGGCTATTGATGCACATACGGCAATGAATGAAATCATGGCGTGTGTACCGCCGAAAGCCAGGAACGATGCGTTATTTGAAGCTGTAGGATCAGCCATACCCTCTGCAACGACTATCAGGATAGGAATGAGCAGGGCTGCGGTAGCCGAGTTGCTGATAAAGTTGGAGAGGAAGTAGCAAACCAGACCTGCAATGATGAGCACAGAAAGCACGCTCATTGAACCGAACGGTATTGCAGAGATAAGTGTCTTGGCCAGACCGCTTCCCTGCAGGGCGGTACCTAAGGCGAATCCGCCGGCAACCAACCAGAGCACTGTCCAGTTAATCTCCTTGATATCATCCTTGGTGAATATACCTGTCATGGTGAGAACACCCAGCGGAATCAGTGCCACAACGTTTGAGTTGATACCGGTAAGGCTCTCAGTAGCCCACAGCAGGATGGTGCCGATAAAGGTAATCCATACCACATATGTCTTCCAGTCAACAGGACGCTTGTTCTCCGGAATGTTGAGTTCCAGTTTCTTGGTCTTGAAGGGGAACAGCAACTGAAGCAGTACCCATGCCACTAGAATCATGATCAGCACGAACGGAATCATTCTCATGGACCATTCGGAGAACGTAACCTCATAGCCTGACTCAGCAAGGAAACGTACAGCGGTAGCGTTAGGAGGTGTACCGATGGGGGTACCGATACCACCTATGTTGGCTGCAACAGGTATGGCCAGTGAAAGACCGATGCGGCCCTTGTCATCGGAAGGAAGCACCTGAAGCACCGGGGCCAGGAAAGCCAGCATCATAGCGGCAGTGGCTGTATTGGACATGAACATGGAGAATATTGCAATGACTACAAGGAATCCAAGCAGTACCATGCTGGGCTTGGTGCCGAAAGGCTTGAGCAGGATTCTGGCCAATGTAACGTCAAGGCCGTATTTCTCAGCCATGATAGCCAGCACGAATCCACCCATGAACAGCATTACTACAGGATCAGCGAATGATGCCATCAGACTCTTGTAACTGACCAGAGTGCCGTACTTGGGATCACAAAGGAACCCTATACCTTTATCAGATATTGTCAGCAATGTAAGGACAATCAGCAACAGTGAAGTGGTCCAGTTGGGGATGATCTCAAACATCCACATCAGTGCTGCAAATACGAACAACGCAATCACACGCTGCTGGACGACTGTAAGCGCTTCAATGCCGTAGAAATCCACGGGCACAAGCCAAAGGAAAAGGGTCACTGCCAGCACGACAGGCAGGAGGACGCACATCTTGAAATTAAATTTCTTGTTACTCATATGCAGGTTTGTCATTTAAATCTGATATCGGCTGGGATATTCTCAATACCCAGGTTCATAAGGTCGGCATCATAGTTGGCGCTGCGCTTTGAGTAGCGCTTCTCAAAGTTGGCGGCAAACTCACTGTCACCGGTGGCCTGTGTCTTGAGCACAAGTGCGGTGAGATCAGAAAGGGCGGCCTCCATCTTGGCAAGGTCAAGTGAATACTTGCCTGATTCCTTACGCTGGAAAGCACCGGCTTCCTGGAGGTAGTTGTAGATGATTATGCCGGTACGGCCCAGAGAGGAACCCTCGCCAAACCTCTCAGAACGCACCAACGACGCAAAGAATGTAACCAGAGCATCCTCCTTGGTAAAGAGGTGACGTATATCATAGTGGTTCTGAAGCTTGCATACAAGCAACACTCCGGCGGCGTTGGCCTTTATCTCCTCAAAGGTGGGTGCTGCACTTCCAAGTGCATCCTCTACGCTACCCTTTCCATTTACGGTCTCCTTTACACCCAGTCCATGTGCAACCTCGCGGAACACTATGTTCCAGAAGAACGCATCACGTGAAAGATGCTGCTTGGCATCTGACTCCAACAGCACATCACCTGTAGGATAGACTATATGGTTGTATTTGGCATCGATTACGTTCTCAAGCAGAATGGTGCGGGTACCTCTGTCGCGCTGGACATCGGCATCAAAAGGAAGGTTCAGGGCTATCACCTTGATTCCGGCATTGGCCTTGCCTGCGTAATAAAGTGCGTTGCATGAGAATATGTTTGAGCCGGCACCCGGCTGGAAGGTCTTGTAAGCCTCATCGCCAGGAAGATCCTGCTGGAACTCATTTATGCGTGATACATACTGCATCAGCTCAGCAGTACGTTCCTCATTCTTGAGCAGCACAAATGCCTCATATGAACGTTTGTTACCCATCAGCTGGTCATCGGCAGCCTCATTGGGGCCTACCACAAGGTCCATCTTGCTGTCATCCATATCCAGCCATGCCATTGCGCTCTCGTAATAGTTGTCTGAGCGGAGAGCATCAGCCTTGGCCAGAAGATACTTCTTTACGCTGGGCTTGATGGTGATATCGGCAGCTGCAGTCAGGTAGTTTGCAATCTTGTCTATATGCTGCTTGTAGGCATCATGATACCAAACGGTTTCAAGAGAACCATCGGCTGCACGACGTATAAGCGTATAAGGGCTGTTCTTGTCTGGGTTATCCCAGGCGTCAAACTCAGCCTTTGTCATATCTGCAGGATAGAATCCGGCACCGGGCAGGCAGTCAGCATAACCATCTACGAATGATTTGCCGGTGCTGCGGTCCCAGGGACCATAGTTGATTTCAGCAAAAGTTTTCTGATACGGGTCAGTAATACCGTTCAGCAAGGAGTCCTTACTTCCGAAATACTGTTCCCAATAGATTGCATCCACCTCATCGGCGATAAAACGGTAGAGATTGAGTACCTCCTTTCCGTTGTCAGAGATACCGCTCAAGTCTGGTGTCTCAAATTCAACTACTGCATAATCAGCCACTTTACGTGCAAAAGGAGACTTTACGGTCTTGTTGCATGAGGCCATGGCTATCATTGCAATAACGGCTATCAATATTGTCTTTTTCATACTATTTTTTGTATCAGTACCTACTGATCTTTTAATTAGCGTGCAAAATTATACAGAACTTACGCTATTTTTTATTGATGACTATGGATTATTTCGATAAAATTATTCGTTTATGTCGATAAATATTATATCTTTGCATATACAATCATTTTTTATGGAACTGAGGCAGTTGAGATACTTTGTTGAGGTGGCCAGATTAAAGAGTTACTCTTTGGCATCAAAGACACTTTTTATCACTCAAAGTACCATTTCACAACAAATTAGCAAACTTGAAGAGGAACTGGGCGTAGAACTGTTGGCGCGCGATACACGCCATGTCGCCCTTAGTGATTACGGAGAACAGTTTTATCCATGCGCATTGCAGGTGCTTGAAGATGCAAGGGCCGGTACTGACCGCATCCGGGATGTCATGAACCTTCATGTAGGTACACTCAGCGTGGGCTCCACCTATGCCTTCAGTCCGTTGTTAAAACAGACGGTTTTGGATTTTTACCGTCAGTTTCCCACCATAAAGCTCAATATCATTATCACGTCAAAAGAGGAGCTCATGCAGAAGATGCTGGATCGTGAGCTGGATCTGGCACTTACATACAAATCACCTGTGGGTGATGAACGCATTGAGTCACACCAGCTTTTCCAAAGCCGCCTCTGCCTCATCGGACGAATAGGAACGCTCAAAGGGCTTGGAAAAGAGGTTACGGTACAGGAACTGTCCCGTTATCCGCTTGCATTGCCGTCAAAAGGCCTGCAATCAAGAGACACAGTGGATTCCATGCTTTATACCGAGGATGTCAATCTTGATATACGCCTTGAAATAAACAGTGTACGTTCTCTGCTTGACCTGGTAGCCAACAGCTCACTGGCAACCATGCTCTCTGAGGAGGCAATCCAAGGCGAAAAAGGTTTGGAAGCAATCCCGATAGCACATCCTGACGGCAGAATGGACGGTTGTTACCACTACCTCAAAAGCTCTTACCACAAAACGTCCGCTAAAAAATTCGTGGAAATACTTAGGCAGCGCAACACCTCCAACCACAACTTCAAGATACAATAAAAAATGACCCAAAGGGGACAGTCCCCTTTGGGCCATTTTTACGTCTCTATGATTATTCCTCTGAGAAGAGAGCGGTTGAGAGGTAGCGCTCACCGGTATCAGGCAGCAGGACAAACACGTTCTTGCCGGCAAATTCCGGACGTGAAGCGACTACGCTTGCTGCGTATGCGGCGGCACCGCTTGAGATACCCACCAGCAGGCCTTCTTCCTTAGCCAGGGCACGTGCAGTCTCAAAAGCATCCTCGTTTGCTACAGGCAGAATCTCATCAACTATATCGCGGTTAAAGTTATTGGGCACGAATCCGGCACCGATTCCCTGAATCTTGTGGGGACCGCTGGGGTTACCGCTCAATACTGCCGATGAAGCAGGCTCAACTGCTATGACCTTTGCATTGGGGAAAGCCTCCTTGATTGCCTTTGCCGAACCGCTTACCGTACCGCCGGTACCTACACCTGCGATAAATGCGTCAACCTGGACACCAGATGCCTTGGCATCGGCCACAATCTCCTTACCGGTAGTCTTAGCATGAATCTCAGGGTTGCTGGGGTTGTTGAACTGCTGCAGGATAACTGCTCCTGGAATGGAATCACGCAGTTCCTCTGCTTTAGCAATGGCGCCCTTCATGCCTGTTGCACCCGGAGTGAGCACGATCTCTGTTCCATAAGCAGCGGCCAGCTTGCGGCGCTCTATGCTCATGGTCTCAGGCATGGTAAGTATTACCTTATATCCTTTTACTGCACCTACCAATGACAGACCAACGCCTGTGTTGCCTGATGTAGGCTCTATGATTGTACCGCCCTGCTTAAGGATACCCTTCTTCTCTGCATCCTCAATCATAGCAAGTGCTATACGGTCCTTGACAGATCCGCCGGGGTTAAAGAATTCAACCTTGGCTACGATGTTTCCCTTAATGCCGCGCTTGGCAGCGAACTTGTTTAATTTAACTGTCGGGGTCTTACCGATCAGTTCTGTAATTGTGCTGTAAATTGCCATAGTTTTGTGTATTTTGTTTTGTTTGTTTCTGTTTTCGGTGCAAAGTTATGGCCAACGGAAACAACGAACAAAGAAATTACAAAAACAAGAAAATCATTCTATTTGCCACAATTATAGCAGTTGTTTCATTCTAGAATGACACGAAAGGGACTGTCCCAAATGGGTCATTTTGCTGTTGAGACCGCAGCAGTGGGCGGAAGCTGATGATTGCGGGCATCGGTAGCTATTGCTACGCTCTGCGCCAGCTCACGGAACGCCATACCGGTCATAGTATCCGGATTGAGTGCTACAGGCTCACCATTGTCACCACCCTCGCAGATACTCTGTACAATAGGAATCTGTCCAAGCAGAGGGACCTTTAACTCCTCAGCCAGACGCTTGCACCCCTCCTTTCCAAAGAGGTAGTACTTGTTCTCCGGCAGTTCAGCGGGCGTAAACCAGGCCATATTCTCAACCAGTCCCAGAACAGGTACGTTCACCTTCTCATTACGGAACATGTCAATACCCTTCCGTGCATCGGCCAATGCCACCTCCTGCGGTGTGCTTACTATAACCGCACCAGTGATACCCAACGTCTGCACAAGAGTAAGGTGAATGTCGCTTGTACCGGGAGGCATGTCTATGACAAAGTAATCCAGCTCACCCCAATCAGCATCGGCAATAAGCTGCTTGAGCGCATTGCTGGCCATGGCACCACGCCACAGCACTGCCTGCTCCGGATCCACAAAGTAACCTATTGAAAGCAGCTTGATTCCATACTGCTCAACAGGAACAATCAGGTCACGGCCATCCTTGCTCTCCGCATACGGGCGTGCATCCTCAGTACGGAACATCTTGGGCATTGAAGGACCGAATATATCGGCATCCAGCAGACCCACCTTATAACCCAGTCCAGCCAGAGCAACAGCCAGATTGGCAGCCACAGTTGACTTGCCTACTCCACCCTTGCCCGATGCCACCGCAATGATGTTCTTTACATCCGGCAGCAGTTCCGGACCCTCAGGGCGCGGAGCCTGGCGGCTCTTGACCTTGACCTCCACCTGAACATCCTGCCCAGCCTTAAGCTTTACAGCCGTCTCAGCCGACTTCACGATAGACTTGATAAACGGATCGGTAGGTTTCTCAAATATCAGTGAGAACGATACGCTGTTACCGTCAATACGGATATCGTCCTCCAACATCTCCATAGAGATGATGTCCTTGCCCGTGCCCGGATATCGCACCGTCTGCAAGGCCTCCTTAATCAAATTAGGATATAGTGTCATAATGCTTGCAAAGTTAGTGAAAATAGTACAATTGGGGTCAGACCCCTTTTGTACTATTTTTGAAAATGATACAAAAGGGGTCTGACCCCAATTGTACTACTTTCCAACTTGAAGAGTACTGCGCTTGGTACGGCCGTAACTGCGGTAATCGTCCAGCTCTATCTCTACATCGGGTTCTGACAACTCCCCCTCTGCCGGAAGATTGAACACAATGTACTTGATAGTCTTGCCACGCTCCAGCCACTGCTCCTCATAATGGGTCTTGATGGAGAGGATGTGATCCGCATCACCGCTGGCATAGAGGTCATCAGTGCGGAACTCCACCGGCAGGCGGTTATGGTCAACCATCGCGCAGGTGTAGGTGTACATAAAGTTACTGTCAGTCTTGAGGTGAATCTTGCCGCCCGGTTTCAGAATACGGCGATAGCGTTCCATAAACCAGGTCGACGTAAGACGCTTGGTAGCCTTCTTCATCTGCGGATCAGGAAACGTAAGCCATATCTCACTAACCTCACCAGTTGCAAAGAAGCGGTCAATAAGCTCTATCACAGTGCGAAGGAACGCCACATTCTTCATACCGGCCTCAAATGACATCTTGGCCCCCGACCACATACGGGCACCCTTTATGTCAACACCTATAAAGTTCTTGTCAGGAAACAGTCCGGCCAGTCCCACAGTGTACTCGCCATGGCCGCAGCCCAACTCAAGGACAATAGGCCCGTCATTATGAAAGAAGGAGCTGTTCCAACAGCCCCTTATTTCAAATGGGACATCCTCGCGGAACGAGCCTACGGGCTCGAACACGTGCGGATAGGTCCGCATATCGGCAAACTTGGCCAGTTTACCTTTTCCCATATCAGATATCCAGAACGGTTACCCAGCCGTGAGTATCAGGAGCATCACCATACTGGATGGCGCGCAGCTGATGGTAAAGACCTGTAAGAACAGGACCCGGCTTGCCGTCACCTATTACATATGACTTGCCAAGCTCTATGTCATCGATACGTGAGATAGGCGATATAACAGCTGCAGTACCGCAGGCACCGGCCTCACTCATCTCGTTAAGCTCCTCCAGAGGAACCGGACGGCACTCAACAGTCATGCCGTTGTCCTTGGCAAGCTGCTGCAGGCTCTTGTTGGTGATTGAAGGCAGGATTGACTCTGACTTGGGAGTGATATAGCTGTTACCCTTAATGCCGATAAAGTTGGCGGCACCGCACTCGTCGATATACTTCTTCTCCTTGGCGTCCAGGTAGAACTCACTTCCGTAACCCTTCTCATGAGCGATGTTGTGGGCAAACAGGCTGGCAGCATAGTTACCGCCTACCTTGTACTTACCCATGCCCAGAGGAGCTGAACGGTCATAAGAACGAACCAATGCATATGCGTTAGCTGCAAAACCGCCCTTGAAGTACGGACCTACAGGCATAACAAATATCAGGAACATATACTCTTTGGCTGGCTTTACACCAATCTCTGCACCGGTACCCACCAGCAGCGGGCGGATGTACAGTGATGCACCGCTCTCGTAAGGAGGAATAAACTCCTTGTTAAGCTCGATCACGCGCTTTACCATCTTGCAGAATGTCTCGGTAGGAAGCTCAGGCATCATGGTAGCACGACAGGTGCTCTGCATACGCTCGGCATTGGCCTCCATACGGAACACTCGTACCTTACCATCCTTGCCGCGGAAAGCCTTCAGGCCCTCAAAAGCCTCCTGACCGTAGTGCAGGCAGGTGGCGGCGATATGCATAGGTACATACTCGGAGTCAGATTCCTCTATCTCACCCCATTTTCCGTCTTTATACCAAATTCTGAGATTCCAGTTGGTCTTCATGTAACCGAATGACAGATTGGCCCAGTCAAGTTCTTTCATATCAGTAAATTTTAAATCACCCGCGAAATTACAAAAAATGCAGTCAGTTTATTCAGCATCAGGCGTAAATAAACTAAATTTGTAACTAATATGGATAATAAGGAGACTATAACCAATCAGGAAAGCGGCATTGTTACAGAAAAGCCCCGCAATGAAAACCGTCTTAACAGCAAGATAAGGACTATCAGATTCATTCTGCTCTCCACCATCTTATATTTCATAACCGATGCCATAGGCCGATGGTTCGTTCCCGCCCAGGACTCGGTACCCGGCCTCTTCTCCATACTCATCTGGATACTCTGTTTCATTACAGGAGCAGTCCAGTTCTATTTCTGGCGTAAGATCAACCTTAAATGGCTCAAATGGGCTGCAGCAATAGCCTATATCATCCTGCTCACAGCGCTGTTGGCATGGAGAGGTTTTTACAGTTACGGAGGCTCAACGCTTATAGGCTACAGGTTATCAGTGACCATCATGCCCATTTGGGGATTCCTCATTGAAGCCACATTCACATCATTCCTGCGCTGGTACGGCAACCTGATAAAACGCATATTCAAGCTTGAATCCATAAACAGCATGGTATTTCTGATGTTCATGATTATCCCGATAGCACTTGTAACAATACTGTTCATAGGCGGCTACAAGCTTTCCGGTTCCCTCTCCCAGAAAGGGGCCGATATCCAACAGTACATTGATGAGGGTGAAGTGAATCACAACACTGACCACCGTGAACCTGTGCGCCAGTATGACCGCCTGTTCAATGACCTGAACGACACCCAGCTTGAGGCTGCACGCAAGAACGGCTTAAGCCGCCCCATAACCGCCGATCAAGCTGAAACTGACCGCCGTCTTGTAAAGATTGAGCCCAACAGCTACTATGACATAGAAAAGCTCACCCACTCCGTTCCGTATCTTGTGCCAAAAGCGGCCAAACTGCTTGAAGATATGGGCAAGGCTTTCCAGGATTCACTCTTTAACCGCGGCTATAACCGTAACCACCGCTTTACGGTAACAAGCGTACTCCGCACTGAGGAGAGTGTACGCCAGCTGCGCAAGACCAATGTAAACTCCACAGAGAACTCATGCCACTGCTACGGCACCACCTTTGACATATCATACTTTACCTACAGCACACCTGAGGTTGGTAAGGCGGCATCAGTAGATAAGATGCGCCAGATACTCTACCAGGTAGCTTATGATATGAAGAGACAGGACCGCTGTTACGTAAAATACGAGAAACAGCAGACCTGCCTTCACATTACCGTCCGATAATCAGAATCTTAGAATCCTAATCACTCTGGGGCAACATACTCATCTGTTCCAGCCCATTCATCATTTAGGCTGATTAAACCTTGGGTATTGATAACCTCGTCAGAAAAGAGCGCTCCACGATAAACTGTAATACGGTTTCTGGTAATAGGAACATCCGCAAAATCCCAACTTCCATACTCACATTCAAGACTGTCTATTGCCACCACCTTAATTCTCGTGGCAGTTGAACCTTCACTGACAAAAGTATATACACCTATAACAGAGTCACCAGGCTGTACGTTCACCTTATCAGTGTAGCCTCTGGTACTCTTTACACCTGAACCTGTATTGGCATTAAGACTGAAACTGCCATCCTTTCCAATCTCAAATTCCAGTCTGCTCACGGCACCGGGTATTGAATCCCCAACAAGTCTGATCTCAAACCTTGCCACCACACGGTCAAGGTTTATGTTAAGAGGCTGCATCCCCTTTGCTACCGATATCATTGAGCTGGAAAGGAAAGTATCTGTAATCCTTCTCCCTTTGCTGTTAGATGGAATGTCAATCTTGGACGGGTTATCCAGTTTTGGATTGGAAGTGCTGCTATGCGCCAAAACTACCAGCCTGTAATTACCCTCTTCAAGTTTCAGATTAAGTGTTCCAAAAGAATCATCATTGGATTTCTGGTTTATCTGAGGTTTGGCCAACTCACTTCCATCAGCATTAAAAATGGCGTAATTGATCCAGGTGCACGCATCAGAAAGAACGGCCGATCCCTTAGTTCCAAAAGAGCCGAACGGAACCTGTTCAAGTGACGCCACCCTGATGGTAACCGGAACACCTGCCTCTTCCATCTCCGGCACAATATGAATGCGGTTACTGCATGAACTGGTCACGAGTGACATCAGTAAAGACTGCAAACTCAGTAAAAGAACTCTTGTTTTCACTTGGGCTAATAACTGCCCCATTTTTTTCTTTTTCATAGATTTTAAATTTAAAAATTGATATTAGACGCAAACAAAAAAACCGGCATAACGGGAGGACGGTGGTCCCGTTATACCGATTCCGGTTTACTTTCCGGGTGCAATTATACTACATAAAATCCAAAAGCCTTACATCAAAGCATAAAAAAAGAGGCCCTGAGGCCTCTTTTTTACTCTCTTATGTCAGAAAATCAATACTGACGGAGGTTCCACTTGCAGTTAACGTCGTTGATATCGAACTTGCCGAGTGAAGCGTTAGAGTCACCAACTGAGATAAGGCAAACCTTCTCATCAGTGCCGGGAACAGCCTTGGGGCAGATACGATATGTACC
>DBYQ01000063.1:4796-19407 GCA_002310015.1 Bacteroidales bacterium UBA1182 | reverse complement strand
CGGAACTGATAGTCAATAACGCGAACGTCAATGTTGCCAGTGGGCCAGTTGCCGATAACGTCCTCAAGTTTCTGGAAAGCAACCTGAGTGTTAGGCTGATTGCCGCCACCACCGAACATACCACGACCGCCACCCAGGCGAACGTACTCAGTAGCTATTTCAAGAGCATAACCACGACGCTCTGACTCAATCTCATACACACCGTTCTTTACGTTGTAACCAGCCTCAGGCCAACCGTTACGCCATACGATAGGCAGGATAGCCAAGGTGCTGCGGCCACTCATTGAGTAGTCAGCCTCCCAGTGGAATGACATCTTCTGAACACCCTCTTCTACGATGTAACGGCCAAAGTGACCGGCACCGGTATAACCGTCGCGGCAGCCAAGAACCATCTTACCGCCACCCTCAATCATATCACGGCCTACGTTATCGATGAACGGACCTGTGGGGCTCTTTGAACGGCCGCAAACAATGTTGTAAGTTGAGTTTACACCATCGCAGCAGGTTCCGTGAGTACCCAGCAGATAGTAATAACCATCCTGATAAATCATGGTTGTAGCCTCGCAGTCAACAGCAACGTTTACGTCAACAGCACCGGCAGCGCGGTCACCGGTAGCGGGATCGAGCTCAACCACGCGGATGAATCCGAAGTATGTTCCGTAGGTTACGAACAGACGGCCGTCAGGTGTCATGATAAGACCGGCATCGATAGCATCGCAGTCCTCATCAACAAGTGACTCGGCAACCTGAATCTGCTCAGTCCACTCATAGTCAGGAGACTTGGGATCCAGAGTCTTATTCCACATGGTGCGGATAGTACCTGCGTGACCACCACCCAGGCCGCCGCCTGTTGAACTGTGAGCGCAGAGATAACGGTCACCTATCTTGATCATATCTGGAGCAGCACCTACCTGAATACGGGCGCCGCCTTCACTTGACCATACCCAACCATCACTTGATACCAGCGGTGAACCGCCTGTACCCCATGTATAGTATTTACCGTCACACTCCATTATTGTGGCAGGATCGTGAATGAACGGAGCACCGATCTGAGCCATTACTGTTTCAGACATTGAAACTGAAACAAGGGCAACCAAGCCCATCTGAAATATCTTTTTCATATTCTGATCCTATTAATTAATTGTTAGTGATGGTGTAGTTCTTAAAGATTGTGCCGTCCTCATTGTAGAAACGTGCGCACATATCGCTCATACCAGGACCGTTGATGACAGCGGCACGTACCAGGTTCTTACCCTTCTTGAGAGTGATACGCTTTGACATACCGTCATCAGCAACCATACGGCGGTCAGCCTGCAGTGTCAGGACCTTCTCACCGTTAACCCACCAAATTGATGATGCGTTTGAACCGGCAGCCAGACGTACAACTACATCCTGATCTACGTTGATTACTGTGAAAGCATTGAAGATAAGACCATAACGCTTCTGACCGTTTGATGAACCAAGAGCAAAACGGATAAGCTTGATGTTGAACAGCTTGCTGTCAACTGAGTGCCATGTAAGGGTATCCTTAACAGTAGCAGGAGCAGCTGCTGCAGCGGGAGCACCGCCACCCATCATGCCGCCACCAAAGCCGCCGAATCCGCCCATACCCTGAGGAGCACCCTGGGGACGACCCTGACCGGCACCTGCGGGAGCACCCTGAGGAGCGCCCTGAGGACGTGCCTGACCTGCACCGGGAGCACCGGCACCAGGAGCACCCTGAGGACGAGCCTGGCCAGCACCTGCACCCTGAGGACGAGCCTGACCAGCACCGGCACCCTGAGGAGCACCGCCACCAAAACCGCCGAAACCGCCACGGCCACCTGCACGAGGAGCCTCTGTCTCAACTATTACCTCATCACCTGTCTTGGGAAGTGATTTGATATCATTTGTAAACTGACCCTTGAAATATTCCTTGGTCAACTCTGCCAGGATGTAACTGTCAGTAAACACTGTATTGCCGCTGTTAGGTTTGTTGATGGGCTCAATGATAGTCCAACGACGGATAAAGCCCTTTTCATCAGGTTTGGCCGGTGCGGCATCGGCCTTAATCTCTGTAAAATACTGGTCGTACTCAACATTTCTGTTGGCTACGCGAGACGGATCAATCTTTGAACCGTTGGAACCGCAACCAACCAAAACTGTTGCCATTCCTACCGCCAGAATAAGTTTGAATTTTCTGTTCATAGTGAACTTTGGATAAAATTAGGTTTATAATAAAAATGATTGTTTGCACATTTGGCTCGCTAAGATACAACAAATAGTTAATAATTTGTACAATTAATAACTAAAATGGAACAAAAAAACAACCGGCCCCGTAAAGGAACCGGCTGTTTTAATAATAATGCAGAAAGAATTACTTTCCTGTGCCCCAGAAGAACTGAGCCATCTGATAGAGGCAACGTCTCCAGGTCAGGAACTCATGAGCAGTACCCTCTGATACATAACCCATTGCATCGAAACCAGCCTCCTTCATTGTCTTGGCTGCATTCATTGTTCCATCAGCATTTTCCTTGCTGCCGCAACCCATGAAGATCTTCTTAACCTGCTTCTTGTCAGCAATCTCTGAGGGGCTATAGGTACCGCCTGAAAGCAGACCATAGTAACCGAACATCTCGGGACGTGCCAGAGTAATTGAGTGAGTCTCCATACCACCCATTGACAGACCGGCCATAGCGCGGTTCTCCTTGTTGGCAAGAGTGCGGAAGTGAGAATCTACATAAGGAATGAGCTCATCGCAGAGGAATGTCTGGAAACCGGCGTTGCTGCCGAATCCGCCAAAGCCGCCACCACCTGCGGGACGCTGTCCCTGAGGACGTACGCCAGCTGCGGGAGCCTGAGCCTCAGCATCGGGACCACCTGCGGGACGTGCACCGGGAGCACCTGCACCACCGGCGGGACGACGCATACCGCCACCCATGCCACCGGGACGGAAGCCCTCATTGGTCATACCGTATGTGCAGACTACGATGAAAGGCTTGATCTTACCCTCAGCAATCAGGTTATCAAGAATAAGGTTAGCGTGACCCTGGGTCATCCAAGCGGTCTCGTCCTCACCCCAACCGTGCTGCAGATAGAGAACCGGATACTTTACATCGGCCTTGTCAGCATGATATGTAGGAGGTGTGTAAACGAATGCGCGACGCAGGCTGTTGGTGCTCTCTGACCAAACCAGAATCTGCTGTACAAAGCCGTGCGGGATGTTGCGCTCCTCATAGAAAGCCTGATCCTTGGCAGGAATCTCAATACCGCTCTCCCAACGGGTTGAGCCGTAGTAGTTATTGGTACCGGGGTCATTGAATGTACCGCCGTCAATTGTCAGATGATAGTAGTGGAAACCCTCATCCAGAGGCTGTGATGTAGTACCGGTCCAAACGCCGTTTTCATCCTTCTTAAGATCTGTGCCACCGTTGGTGCCGCCCAGACCCAGACCTACTGATACGGACTGTGCATTGGGAGCAACGATGCGGAAACGTGCATAACCCTGAGAGTTAACCATAGGATACTCCTGCTGGGGCTGATTCTTGGTAGAAGGCTTGAAGTCCTCCTTGATCTCCTGTGCTACACAGAAGCCGGCTGTCATAAGGGCAGCACTGAAAACAACTGCAAATTTTCTCATTTTACTGAATTGGTTTATAGGTTAAAGATATAATCATTTGAAGCAGAGCTGTACGAACTGGTACAGGCTGCGACGCCATGTGTGCCACTCGTGAGCGGTACCCTCTGAGATGTAACCGGTAGCGTTGATACCTATCTTCTTGAGGTTCTCGGCAGCCTCCATAACACCCATGTTCTCCTTACCGCCGCAGCTCATGAAGAGAGCCTTGTTTGTCTTCTTGAAATCATCATTGTTCTCAAGCTCTGAAACGCTGAATGTACCACCGCTGAACATACCTACATATGCGAATGTGGTAGGATTGGCAAGGGTAACTGAATGTGTGGTCATACCACCCATTGACAGACCTGCCATAGCGCGATGCTGGGTATCAGCAATTACACGGTAGTTCTTCTCAACCATGGGGATGATGTCCTTGATCAGTACATCCTGGAATGCACCGCCCATCATGAAGCCGCCACCGCCCATACGACGCTGGCCACCCTGACCTTGACCCTGAGGACGCTGTCCCTGAGGAGCCTGAGCCTCAGCACTGGGACCACCAAAGCCGCCAAAGCCGCCGAAGCCGCCCTGACCGCCCTGCTGACCTGCAGCACGTGCATCAAGACAATCAATAACGATGATGAACGGAACAGCCTTCTTCTCAGCAATCAGGTTATCCATGATCTGAGCGGTATGGCCCTGCTCTGCCCAACCGTGCTCGTTCTCACCCATACCATGCATCAGGTACAGAACCGGGAACTTCTTGGTGGTGTTTGTGTAATACTCATTGGGGAAGTAGATGTAGCAGTGACGCATGCTCTCTGTTACTGTCGACCAGTAGAAAACCTCGTTCATGCTTCCCTGCGGAACATTCTTTACCTGCCAGAAATCCTGGTCATCTGACGGAACCTCGATTCCGCTGCCCCAACGGCTTGCGCCATAGTAATAGAGGCTTCCCGGATCCGGTACACTGGCACCGTCAATATTGAGCTGATAGTAGTGGAAACCCGGATCCTGCGGAGCAGATGTACCGGTCCAGACACCATTCTCATTCTTGCTCATTGAATAAATCTTACCGTCTATGTCAAGACCTACAGCAGTAGCGTTGGGGGCTGAAATCTGAGCACGAACCATGCGCTGTGAGTTTACCATAGGATACTGATGACCACTCTGATTGTTCAATGCGGGCTTGAAATCCTCAGTTACATTCTCAGTTACTGAAGGTACTGTGGGATTACCGCCACGACCGCCACCGAACTGTGCATAAGCTGACACTGTAGCCAGTGCCATAAGAGAAAGGATAATTTTTTTCATTTTTTCTATCATTTGATTTGGTTATTGAATTCTTTGCAGGAATGCAAACTTAATAATAAAAATCCATTATAGTCAATACAGAACTAAAAAAAAGCGGGTCAGCCACAATCCGACCCGCCTTTTATACAGAAAATATACGAAATCACTTTTTGAAATTCTTCTGTGCAAGAGCAGCCTTTTCATCAGCAGCCTTGTTGGCAGCCTTTTTCTTGGACTTGTTAGCAGCCTTCTTTTCCTCCTTGGTCGGAGCGAAATCTCGAACCTTATAGTATGTGTCCTTGGGATCTGAATTTTTGTCAAACAACAGCGGATAGTTTGAAACACCTACCCAAGAATCCGCATCACATACATTCCAGAAGGTAACCACATCTATGACATCGGCATGACGACGCAACACCTCAAAGAAACCGGTATATTTGTCATCAAACATTTTCTTTCTTTCTGGAGTAAGCTCCTCACCCTGACGGTTCATATTAAGACCGCCGCCCATTTCACGGTTCAGGCGTATGTCAAGTTCAGTGAACTGAATATGGTCAACAATCTCTGAATATTTTTCAATTGCAGCTTCAATATCCTCAAGTGAAGGCTCATAAACACTGAAGTGTCCCTGCATTCCTATACCGTCAATCGGCACTCCGGCCTCTTTTATCTCCTTGACCATATTGTAAATCTTGTCACGCTTCTCAGGCACAGCAGCATTGTAGTCATTGTAGAACAGCAGAGCGTTGGGATCAGCCTCCCTGGCAAACTCAAATGCCTTGCGGATGAACTCATCACCACCTGCAATCTGCTTCCATTGAGAATTGCGTAGAGGATCTGCACCACCATCTGAAACGGCCTCGTTCACCACATCCCAACAATAGATAATATCGCCGTAACGCTGCATTACGGTTGTAATGTGTGTCTTCATTCTTGCATATAGTTCCTCCTTGGTAGCCTGACCGCCATTGGCACCCTCAAACATCCAGCGGCCTACCTGACTATGCCATGCAAGGCAGTGACCACGCAACTTGATTCCGTTCTCACGGCAGAAATCAGCTATGGCATCAGCGTTACGGAAATTCCACTGGCCCTCCTGAGGTTGTACTGACTGAGGCTTGAAGTCATTCTCAGCAGTTATGCTGTTGTAGTTGGTCTTAATTATCTCCACATGCTTGTCATTACTTAAATTTCTCATATTGACTGCAACGCCAACAGAAAAATAATCCTGGTAAGCATCCTTAAGGCCTTGAGCCTGCACTCCTGCGCAAAGGGCAAGAGCCATAGCGCAAACTGTTGTCTTGAAAAATCTCATTTTTGTCTATTGATTTAGTTAGTAAATGAATTATGAATAAGCAGTCGGCTTATATATCAGCCATTAGCATCGGCAAATATATGAAATAAAATACATCCGGACAAACGGAGCAAGTTCACTCCTAATTTGATTTGGAATACTTACGTGCCTTTTCTATCAGTTTTTCAAGGTTTTTCATTCTCTTGGCGTCACTTGGATGGGTGCTCAAGACTTCCGGCACATCGGTGGTCTTGGCCTGAGCCATCTTTTCCCAAAGCAAGGGTGCCTGAGTTATGTCATAGCCTGCAATAGCCATGATGTAAAGCCCTATTTCATCGGCCTCCAGTTCATGTTTGCGCGAGAAAGGAAGCATATAGCCGTACTGGCTGCCTATGGCATACGCCGTCTCAAAAAGCACCCGGCCGCTCTCTGATGTCTTAAGGCCTATTATCTGCCCTGTCACTGCCCCCACCAGGTTTGTCAGAGCCTGCTGTGTCATACGCTCGTTGCCGTGACGTGCTATGGCATGGCCCATCTCATGTGACATAACCACGGCAATCAGGTCAGGTGTGGTAAGCACAGGCATGATTCCCTCGTAGAATACCACCTTGCCGTCCGGCAGGCAGAAGGCGTTGGCCTGATTACTGCGCACCAGATAGAACTCCCACTTGATGTCATCAAGCAAATCTGTTTCACCTTTGGCAGCCAGATATCTGTCCAAAGCTTTAGCCAGACGGTTGCCCACATCCCGTATCATTGACGTAGTAACCATGTTTGTCGATGGGGCCGATGTGGACATGAACTCGTAATAGGACTGCGTTGACAATGAAGCTATCTCACTGTTTGAATAGAGCAGCATCCTCTTGCGTCCGGTAAATGCCACCGTGCTGCATGAAATGAGGATGGCGACACACAGCAGGCAGAGCAACCAATCAGTAATCCTTTTCATAAACAGCAATCTGAAAATCAGTCTTCAGTTTCAAGTATTTTCCTGATCTCCTCATCAGTCTCATATAGCTTGTCCTTGCAGAACTTGATGAGTTCACGCGCCTCCTTGAGGCTTTCACCTATCTTGTCCATATCGAGCTTGCCGCCCTCTATTTCAGTCACAATCTCCTCAAGACGTTTTACTGCTTCCTCGTATTTCATTGTATATATGATTTTAAGTTTATCCAATAATTTCACTCTCCACAGTGCCGTCAGCAAGCACTGTTGTAAGGCGGTCACCGGGTTTAAGGTCTGATGCACGGCTCACCACATGTCCGTTACAGCGGGTAAGCGAGAAGCCGCGCTTAAGGATCAGCGCCGGATCAGCTGCTGCGATGCTCTTTTCAAGCAGTTCCAGCCTATGGTTCTTTACCGTAAACAGGTTACGTACCCCGTTTACCGATCTGTTCCAGATATTCTCAAGCATTTGCTCGTTGCGCATCTTGAACACCGCGAACAGCGACGGCAGTTTCTGCGCCAGACGCTCCAATCGCACATTCTCGGCATTCATACGCCCGGTAACGGCATCGCCCATCCTGCGGGCAAGAGTCTCAAGTACCTGAGCCGTATCAAACACCCTGTTTATGATGAACTCTGCCGCTGCAGTAGGTGTCTTTACCTTAGTGTGCGCCACCACATCGGCCACCGTATCATCACGCTCATGCCCTATTCCGGTTATGACCGGCAACGGGAAATTGGCTATGTTGTAAGCCAGATTATATGAGTCAAAGCAGCTCAGTTCGCTTACCGCGCCGCCACCTCTTATTATTATCACCACGTCAAAATCATCCATGCGCGCTGCCACGGCGTCAAGAGCAGCTATCACGCTGCGCTCCACATCATCACCCTGCATTGCGGCCTGGAAAAGCTTGACATAGAACCGGAATCCATACACGTTGTTTGCCAACTGGTTCCTGAAATCGCCGTAACCGGCAGCCGTGGCCGATGATATGACCGCAATCCGTTGCGGCAGCATAGGAATCTCCAGTTCACGGTTCAGCCCTATCACACCATCCTTGGCAAGCTGATCCAGAATCTCCTTGCGGCGGCGTGCCATATCGCCCATGGTGTATGTAGGGTCAATATCCTGTACTACAAGAGAATAACCATATACCTCATGGAATGTTACCGTCACTTGAAGCAGCACCTTCATGCCAACCTTGAGTGATTCACCCGTCTCAGCTTCAAAATAGGGTTTCAGCCTAAGCCATGTGCTGCGCCAAACGTTGGCTTTGGCCTTGGCAAGAAATGTTCTTCCGGTAGTGTCTTTCTGTACCAGTTCCAAATAGCAATGCCCCTGGCCGGACGGACTGATGCCGCTTATCTCGGCCTGCACCCAATATGCATCGGGCATTTCAAACTGAAGCGTGCTCTTGACACGCCCGTTCAATTCCTGTAAAGTAATAGCATTCACAAAATGCAAATTTAATAAAAATTAGGCCACATGCAACATCCAGATTCCCAAGCAGACCGTAAAAATGAGTAATTTTGCACCGGAAAAAAGGAAACTATAGATGAGTGAATTGAAAACACCCCAGGAACTGGGAACAGAAAAGATTGGAAAACTTCTGATAAGGTATGCCGTACCGGCCATGATTGCCATGCTTGCTTCATCACTTTACAATATTGTGGACCGCGCGTTCATAGGCCACGGCGTAGGTTCAATGGCGTTGTCCGGACTTGCAGTTACATTCCCGCTCATGAACCTCTCTGCCGCACTGGGTTCAATGGTTGGCGTTGGCTCAGGCACAATGATATCGTTGAAGTTAGGCCAGAAAGACCACAAGAGCGCCCAGATGCTGCTGGGCAACTCCGTAACCATGAACGTGCTGATAGGCGTGCTGTTCGGAGTATTCTCGCTTTTATTCATCAACCCAATACTGAGAGTTTTCGGTGCTACCGATGTCACCATCGGCTATGCCCGTGAGTATATGACAATCATTCTGGCAGGCAATGCATTCACCCACCTCTATCTGGGTATCAACTGCATACTGCGTGCCGCCGGACACCCCAACAAAGCTATGGTAGCCACCATAGGAACGGTGCTGCTCAACACCCTGCTGGACTACCTCTTCATCATGGTGTTCCACTGGGGTATCAAAGGTGCAGCCATAGCAACAGTAATATCACAGGTGCTGGCATTCACATGGCAGTGTTTCCAACTATCTGACAAGAGTGAACTCATACACCTGCAGCGCGGCACATACCGCCTGCGCGGCGACCTGGTCAGGAACATCGTCACCATCGGCCTCTCACCCTGTCTTATGAACGCCGCCGCCTGCTTTGTGGTGCTGCTCATAAACCGCGGACTGCTCAAATACGGCAGTGACGTGGCCATAGGCGCATACAGCATAGTGAACAGTTTTGGATTCCTCATAGTGATGATGGTCATGGGATTCAACCAGGCCATGCAGCCTATTGCAGGTTACAATTACGGTGCACGTCAGTTTGACCGTGTGCTCAGGGTACTCTATCTGACCATGTTCTTCGGCACAATCGTAACCACCCTGGGATTTGCCATTACCGAGTTCCTGCCCGGTATGTGCATACGCATATTTACCGATGACCCTGAACTGACCGCCATAGCCATGACGGGTATGAAACTCACCTTCCTGGTGTTTCCGCTGGTAGGTTCACAGATGGTAACGGGTAACTTTTTCCAGAGCATTGGAATGCCCGGCAAGTCCATCATAATGTCACTCTCCCGCCAGCTGCTCCTGCTCATACCGTTCCTTCTTATCCTGCCGCGCTATTACGGCATTAACGGAATATGGTACAGCATGCCGGCATCAGACTTCCTTTCAGTGATGCTTGGAGTATCACTGCTCATTCCACAAATCAAGAAACTTAAAAAAATGGCATAATATGGATAAGCACTACTGTATATGCATAGGCCGCAAGTTCTGTAGCGGTGGCCGTAACGTAGCAGCCCTGGTTGCTGAAAGACTGGGCATCAAGATGTATGACAGGGACCTGCTTAAGAAGGCAGCCCAGAACACCGGTTTCAGCGAGAAGTTCTTTGATGAGGCCGATGAGGAGAAGACCCGCAAAGGTCTGCGCTCCCTGTTCATGAACCACTTGAACAGCAACGGTCTTTCAAACAATTACCTGAGCAACGAGTCCATATTCAACATGCAGAGCGATGCCATCAGGCACATCCACGAGCAGGAGGACTGCGTATTCATAGGCCGATGCTCCGACTATGTGCTACGTGACAGCGACCGTCTGCTCAACGTATTCATTGCCGCCACCACCGATGACCGTGTGGCCCGCGTATGCCGTCATGCAGATGAGGGAATGACACCCTCCAAGGCACTCTCGCTCATTGAGGACATTGACCGCAAACGCGCATCATACTACAACTATTTTACCGGCCGCACCTGGGGTGACCCCGCAGGCTATGACCTCTGCCTTAACAGCACGGTCTTGGGCTATGAAAAGTGCGCTGACATAATTGTGGAACTGGCCAAGGAGCGCTTAGGTATATGAAACACATAGGTATCCTGTCTGATACGCACGCCTACTGGGATGACCGTTACGCCGACTTTCTGAAAGGTTGTGACGAGATATGGCATGCCGGTGACATAGGCTCGTATGAGATTATGGAACGCCTCTCACAGATTGCCACCCTCCGTGCCGTTTGGGGCAATTGTGACGGACAGGATGTACGCCGCAGCACCACAGAGATCTACCGTTTCAAGGTTGAGGATGCCAATATCATGCTCAAGCACATAGGCGGTTCACCTGACCATTATGACCACTCGGTGCGGGAGCAGCTACTTATTGAAACGCCTGACCTGTTTGTATGCGGCCACTCCCACATTCTAAAGGTGATGCATGACAAGAAGTTCAACATGCTATTCATCAACCCCGGTGCCGCCGGTCTGCAAGGCTGGCAGCAGGTTCGCACCCTTGTGAAACTTGATATTGAAGGTAAAACCTTCAAGAACCTGGAGGTGCTTGAAATCAAGCGCTAAAAAATTGGAAATTGACAATTGAGAATTGACAATTGAGAATTAATACCAATGCACCTGCGTAAAAAAAAGCCCACCAGATTAAACTTTTGCAAAATCCGAATATCTTATTAACGCAAACAGAAAAAAAATGTCTAACCAATTTAATAACAAAAAACAATGAAAAAGATTTTGTTCGCAGTTGCAGCTCTCTTCATTTCAACAATGAGCTTTGCACAGGGATTTGGTGGTGGTTTTGGCGGCGGTTTCGGCGGCGGCCAGGGTATGAATATGAATCCTGAGGATATGGCCAAGCGTCAGGCTGACCGTCTCAAGGAGCAGCTTGAACTGACACAGGTTCAGTATGACTCAATCTACAATTTCTACCTTGCCAGCAGCAAGGAGCAGGCAGCACGCCGTGAGCAGATGCAGAACGGTGGCGGTCAGCCCGAGCAGCAGGATATGCAGGCTATGATGGAGCAGATGCAGAAGCAGCGTGAGGCTCAGGAAAAGAAGATCAAATCATTCCTGACCGATGATCAGAAGAAGAAATATGATGAAGCTCAGGAGCAGCGTCGTCAGCAGCGCCAGCAGGGTGGCCAAGGCGGATTCGGCGGCGGCATGGGCGGCTTTGGTGGCGGTATGCCTCAGGGCGGCGGCCAGGGCGGTGCCCGTCCACAGGGTGGACGTCCTCAAGGCGGCCAGGGTGGCGCAGCACCTCAGGGTTTCGGTTTCTGATTCCAGATCCTAAAAAAAAATATGACGGGGATACCGCAAAGGTTTCCCCGTTTTTTTATTTACCTTTATGCCCATGAAACGCATCCTCATACTGTTAATCTCATTCTTGTGCTGGTCAGGAATAAAGAGTCAGGATCAGCTCTCCGACCAAGAAAAATATACAAGTGAACTGATGCGTTTTTCTGGCAATATCCACCAGTTCAACAGCATATTCCCGCAGGAGAAAGTCTATCTGGAATTTGACAATACAGCGTATTTCCAGGGTGAGACAATCTGGTTCAAGGCATTTGTAACACACGCCACCACATTGAAGCGTGCTCCCAGCAAGGTACTGTATGTGGATTTCATAGCACCCACAGGGCATCTCATCAGCCAGCAGAAACTCAAGATAGTAGCAGGCCAGTGTGACGGGGCTATACCACTTATTGACGCAGCCACCGCACAGGCGCGTGAAAAACGCGGCCTGCTTGATTACCCAAGCGGATTCTATGAGATAAGGGCCTACACCCAGAATATGCTCGATTTCAGCACAGATGCCATATTCTCACGCGTAATCCCGGTCTATATCAAGCCTAAGCATGAAGGTCAATATGATGACTCCTACGTCATACTGGAACAGGAGAATCCGCTCATTAGAACTATCCGTGATGAATCCGATGAAAAAGAGCGCAAGGTGAATCTGGAATTCTTCCCCGAGGGCGGTGACCTGATTGACGGCCTGCCATGCAATGTGGCTTTCAAGGCTACCGGCAAGGACGGATTGTCATTAGACGGTACCATAGTGGTAAGAGAGAGTAAAGACTCAGCCTATACGGTGCATGACGGAATGGGCTCATTTATGATTACCCCCAATGGCTCAGAAACCGTACATTTCATCACCAAAGAAGGCAAGAGCACAAGATTTACCCTGCCCAAACCTCTCAAGAGCGGTTTTTCAATGGTGGTAGGCACCCTTAATGACTCCTTAATGGAGGTTAACATACACCATACCCCAGATCTGGAAGGCCAGACTGTAGGATTGGCTGTGACCTGCCGCGGTGAGTTGGTCCATTTTGAGGAGATTCAGAACATATCCGATACCACCCTTACTTTAGACTGCTCCGGCTGGCCCATAGGCGTATGCCGAATGACACTCTATGACAAGAAAGCCATGATCCTGTCATCACGCAGCCTGTTCCACAACAATGAAAAGTTCCGCAGCCCCACCATATCACTCACTACTGACAGCATGTCACGCGAACCTTTCAGCAAGGAGATCCTCTCTATGAAACTCACTGACAAGGACGGCAATCCCATACGTGACCGTTTCTGCCTGTCAGTACGTGACATTACCGATTACAGTAACGGACAGACTGAGAACCTGCAGACCAACCTTCTGCTCTCATCTGACCTTAAAGGATACATACATGACCCTGCATGGTATCTCGCAGAGAATGACTCTTTGCACCGTGAGGCACTTAACCTGCTCACTCTCGTGCAGGGTTGGGAGCGTTATGAATGGAAATACATGACCGGACAGAACTTTTTCTCTGAGAAGCACAGGATAGAGGACAGCCTCACCATGAACGGTTGGGTGCTCACCTACTCCAAGCGCAAGCCCGCATCGGGCATTGACGTGTATGCATCGGTCATACCCACAGATGACAAGTCACGTTTCCAGTCATTCCAGTATCATACTGACACCACCGGATATTTCGGCTTTGACCTGAGTGATTTCTACGGTAAGGCCAAGATGACAATCAGCCTCTTCACCCACAAGCGTAACGGCAAGACCAAGTTTGAGACCAGCACAAGAATCAAGTTTGAACGTTCCGATATGCCTGAGTCCAGGCCGTTCCTAAAACAGGAGGTTGACCTGAGCAATCATGACCGCAAGGTGATTGACCCATCGGCCGAAAAGAAAAAAGAGGAAGACGGATTCCCTCTGATAATAAGTGAGGACCTTGGTATTGTACTACAGGATGTGGATATCACAGAGAAACGCCAGTTTGTGGATTATGACACCTTCACATCATGGGATGCAGAGAAGGAATCTGAGATGGAGCTTGATCTGGGCGAATACACTACAGATGTCATGGGATATTTCCTTGAAAAAGGAATCCGTTTTGAGGAGTATCCGCCCTATTTCTATGTACACAACTCAGAGAAAGTGCTTGACAAGAAACCTTTTGACGAACCCATGAGCATTGATATGATTGACGTCAAGAGCATCATTGTCTATGATGACGGAATGTACCTCAAGCATCTTGTAGAGTTCACGCCGTTGCTTGTGGATTACCACCGTAAGCACATTGACATAGGATGGTTCCAGGAAGTTGAGACCTCCTGGCAGAGATACCGTCTTGTTGACATTCTCATCAAAAATGACCGTGACCTGCTCTCATACAAGGATATCCGTAACCTGAGCCGCCGCACCACAACAGTTCAAGGCTTCTCAGTTCCCGTGCAGTTCTACGCTCCCCAATACCCTGAAGGGGCTGTTCCGGGTGATATTGATATACGCAGGACTGTTTACTGGAATCCAAATGTAATCACTGACAAGGAGGGTAACGCCCGCGTTGAGTTCTACAACAACAGCTACTCACGCCATTACACCATCAGCGGTGCCGGCATCACTGCCTCCGGCACCCCCTACATCCTCAACCAGGATTGGTAAAAATGTGGAATTGGGGACAGTCCCCTTTTTCACATTCTTGAAAGTTAATTGGTTTTTTAAGGGGAGCTTTTGGGGTATCAGTATCTGAAACT
>DBYQ01000063.1:1926-4733 GCA_002310015.1 Bacteroidales bacterium UBA1182 | reverse complement strand
TACCGATACCCCAAAAAGCTCCGCTCGCTGGGAAAATGTGGAAAAGGGGACTGTCCCCAATTCCACATTTTAGAAGAGGCTGCAGCCTATCAGCACCATCAGCTGTGCTGTGAGAATACGCAGGAACATGGTCAGAGGATAGACCGTAGAGTATGCTACAGCGGGAGCATCATGCTCAGTCTGGCTGTTGGCGAATGCCAAGGCAGGAGGATTGGTGCTGGCACCTGCCACAAGACCTAAGATGCTGTAGTAATTCATCTTGTAACGCTTGCGTGCTATGAGAGCCACGATGAATACGGGAATTACGGTGATGAGCAGTCCGCCCAGCATATAAATGAGTCCGTCACCCGATGTCACCGTCTCAAAGAAACTGGCACCTGACTTGATGCCTACACTTGCCAGGAACAGTGCGATACCCACCTCACGCAACATCATATTGGCACTTGCCTTGGTATATGTAACCAATCCCAACTTGTAACCGAATCGGCTTATCAGTATTGCAATAATAAGCGGACCACCTGCCAAGCCAAGCTTCATAGGAGTAGGAATACCCGGTATGGAGAAAGGAATGCTGCCGAACAGAACACCAACCATAATGCCAATGAACAGAGTAGCGATATTGGGAGTATCCAAACGTTTCATCTCATTTCCCACGCGCTGTGCCACAGCAGTCACACTGCTCTCCTTGCCCACTACCGTAAGACGGTCACCTACCTGCAGGATAAGGCTGGCCGATGCAAACAGCTCGGTTCCGGAACGAACTACGCGTGTGATGGTCACATCATAAATGCTGCCCAGATGGAGTTCTCCCAATGTCTTACCGTTAAGTTTCTCTTTGGTTACAGCTATACGGCGTGACACCAGCGGCTCAGAGCCCTTTACGTTATCCCACTCCACATCCACAGGTGAACCCAGGATAGCCAGAATGGCATCGGCATCATCCTCTGAACTTACTATGCAAAGCTGGTCACCCAGATTGACTACAGTATCTCTATGGGGAGTCTCCACCTTGCCGTCATGCATCAGGCGGGAACAGATGAACTCACGGTTCATGAGACGTCTCAACTCAACCACGGTACGCCCTGCAAGACGGTCATTCTGCATCTCAATATACTGGCGTTTGGGCTTCTGGCTGGTATCAGCCTGCTCAAGGTTAGCCAGCTGCTCATTTTCAGTCTTATCCTTGATCTTGCATATAAATTTGACAATCATAGGTACCATGATCACGCCCAGCACAGCCAACGGATAGGCACAGGCGTAACCTGATGCAATCTCTACACCGGTATTGCCCATCTGACGCAATGCCTCCTCTGCAGCACCAAGGCCCGGGGTATTGGTAACGGCACCGCTCAGCACGCCCACAAGCATGGGGAAACTGTCCGGATTGCTACGGTCAAACATCAGGAAATAGACGCCTATCGCCACCGCAAGATTAAGCAGTACCATATACACGGCCAGACGGTTCATCCTCATACCTCCCTGACGGAATGATGTAAAGAAAGAAGGGCCTACCTGAAGGCCCAGACTATATACAAACAATATAAGTCCGAAATCCTGGACAAAGCCTATTGTCTTGAGATTACCCGTAAAGCCTAAATGCCCTACTACGATTCCTGTAAACAGAATGAATGCCACACCGAACGATACCCCACGGAACTTGAGCTTTCCAAGCAGTACGCCTACCGCTATCACGAAAGAGTAAAGCAAGAGAAGATGAGCTATAGATTCTGTATCAAACAGCAGTGTTTTTATCCAATCCATTATGTTTCAGCGTTTTGAGCAGCCATTAAGGCTTGTCCGATTTTTTCGACCGCAAAGTTACTCACATTTTATACACGTTATTCATAACAAATCCTTAAAAATTTATAGTTATTCAAATAATATAAATCAGCGGGATTTAAGTAGGATTAGTCAACCTTATTAGTTATATTTGCCATGTTTTGTGCATGACAGAACACACAATTGAGAATTATCCTATCAAACAAGTAATTTATGTCAAACTACAAAGAAAAACTCTTCTCAGAGTTCCCGCCCGTGTCCACCGAGGAGTGGATGGCCAAGATAACTGAGGACCTTAAGGGCGCCGATTTTGAGAAGAAACTCGTGTGGAGAACCAACGAGGGATTCAAGGTTCAGCCGTTCTACCGTCAGGAGGATCTGGCAGGCCTTGACACAGAGACCAAACCCGGAGAATTTCCTTACAAACGCGGCACCAAGGCATGCAACAGCTGGTTTGTACGCCAGGGTATCAGCACCAAAGACATCAAGGAGGCCAATGCAAAGGCTCTTGATATCTTGAACAAGGGTGTCGATTCACTCAGTTTCTGCTGCCGCGGCCGTCTGATTGAGGGTGCCGATCTGGAGGCACTGCTGGACGGCATACTGGCCGATTGCATCGAACTCAATTTCAGCACCAAGCCCCAGCTGGCTTGCGCACAGGCCCAGGCTCTGGTTGACTACTTCACCAAAAAAGGTTATGACCTGAGCACGCTGAAGGGTTCAATCGCATATGATCCCATCGCTTCAATGCTCAAGAACGGCGTTGAGTGCGGTCTTGATGATGCCGCCAAGCTCATTGAGATACTTGAGCCTCTCAAGAAGTTCCGCGCCCTCACCGTCAAGGCTTCAATGCTTACCGACAGCGGCGCATTCTGCTATCAGGAGCTGGGTTATGCACTGGCTTGGGGTAACGAGTATATGCGTTCCCTCACCGAGGCCGGCGTTCCAGCCGACAAGGTAGCCAAGAAGATCCAGTTCAACATGGGCATCGGCTCCAACTATTTCATGGAGATTGCCAAGTTCCGCGC
>DBYQ01000063.1:0-1793 GCA_002310015.1 Bacteroidales bacterium UBA1182 | reverse complement strand
CGTTCACAGACCGAGGCCATGAGTGCCGCTCTGGCAGGTGTCAACTCAATAACCGTAACTCCGTTCGATGCAGCATATCAGAAATCCGATGATTTCTCAGAGCGTCTGGCACGCAACCAGCAACTGTTGCTTAAGGAGGAGTCACACTTTGACAAGGTTGTAGATCCCGCCGGCGGTTCATACTACGTGGAGAACCTGACCGAGGCTCTGGCAGAGCAGGCATGGAAACTGTTCCTCCAGGTTGAGGATGAGGGCGGTATGCTGGCAATGGTAAAGGCCGGCAAGGTTCAGGAAGCTGTCAACGCCACCAACGCCACCCGTCATGAGAACGCCGCCAAGCGTAAGGAGTCACTTTTGGGAACCAACCAGTTCCCCAACATCAAGGAGATGTCAGAGGGCCGTACTCCCAAGACCTGCTGTTGCTGCTGCAAGGCAGAGGGTGAGCCCACAATCGCTACACTTGATTCATCACGCATAGCATCACAGTTTGAAGAGCTCCGCCTGGCTACCGAGGCCAGCGGCCGTCGCCCCAAGGTATTTATGCTCACCATAGGTAACCTTGCCATGCGTCAGGCCCGTGCCCAGTTCTCAGGCAACTTCTTTGGCTGCGCAGGATACGAGATTATTGACAACCTTGGTTTCAAGACCGTTGAGGATGGAGCCGAGGCAGCACGCAAGGCAGGCGCCGATATCGTAGTGCTCTGCTCAAGCGATGACGAGTACGCCGAGTACGGTCCCGCCGCATTCAAGGCCGTAGGTGACAGCGCAATCTTTGTGATTGCCGGTAACCCCGCCTGCATAGAGGACCTCAAGGCAGTAGGCATTGAGAACTACGTACACGTACGCTGCAACGTGCTTGAGACACTGAGAGACTTTAACAGCAAGCTTAACATCAAATAATCCGTAGTTATGAAACCTGATTTTAAGAACATCGACATAAAGGCTGCAGCTCCCGCAGGGAAGCTTTGCGGCTGCAAGGCAAAGAAAGCAGGTGCAGACGAGATCTGGAAGACTCCGGAGCATATTGAAGTTAAGCCTGTTTATACCAAGGAGGATCTGGAGGGCATGGAGCACCTCAACTATGCTGCAGGTATCGCCCCTAACCTTCGCGGACCTTATTCAACAATGTATGTGATGCGTCCCTGGACCATCCGTCAGTATGCCGGATTCTCCACTGCTGAGGAGAGTAACGCATTCTACCGCCGTAACCTGGCCGCCGGTCAGAAGGGTCTGTCAGTTGCATTTGACCTAGCCACCCACCGCGGTTACGATGCTGACCACGAGCGTGTAGTCGGTGACGTAGGTAAGGCCGGTGTATCCATCTGTTCTGTTGAGGATATGAAGGTACTGTTTGACGGCATACCTCTTAACAAGATGTCAGTGTCAATGACTATGAATGGCGCCGTTCTGCCTATCCTGGCCTTCTACATCGTATCTGGTCTGGAGCAGGGTGCCACACTTGAGGAACTTCAGGGTACAATCCAGAACGATATCCTCAAGGAGTTCATGGTACGTAACACCTACATCTATCCTCCTAAGTTCTCAATGAAGATCATCGCCGACATATTCGAGTACACATCACAGAATATGCCTAAGTTCAACTCAATATCAATCTCCGGTTACCACATGCAGGAGGCAGGTGCTACCGCCGATATCGAGCTGGCTTACACATTGGCCGATGGTATGGAGTATCTGCGTGCAGGTATCAATGCCGGCATGAACATCGATACATTCGCACCGCGTCTGTCATTCTTCTGGGCCATCGGTACCAACCACCTCATGGAGATTGCCAA
>DBYQ01000069.1:10314-35123 GCA_002310015.1 Bacteroidales bacterium UBA1182 | reverse complement strand
TCAATCCGCTCATGCTGTGGAGTGAGGCCGATGTGATAGATTACGTTCAATCCAACAATGTGCCTTACAATAAGATGCACGAGCAGGGCTACCCCAGCATAGGGTGTCAGCCCTGCACACGTGCCATTACTCCCGGCGAGGACATACGCGCCGGCCGCTGGTGGTGGGAGAACCCTGACAAACGCGAGTGCGGCCTCCATAGTCGCAAAAAATGATACAATTGGGGTCAGGCCCCTTTTGTATCATTTTCAAAAATAGTACAAAAGGGGCCTGACCCCAATTGTATCATTTTTTAGAGTTTGTCTTTGAGAAAGCGGCCGGTGTAGGAGGTGGGGCAGGCGGCAACCTGCTCGGGGGTACCGCAAACTACAAGGTGGCCTCCGCGCTCTCCGCCCTCGGGCCCGAGGTCAATTACATGGTCTGCACATTTTATCACGTCCATGTTGTGCTCTATGATTATTACGGTGTGGCCGCGGCGGATAAGCGCATCAAAAGCATCGAGCAGCTTGCGGATATCATGGAAGTGCAAGCCTGTGGTAGGTTCATCAAATATGAATATGGTAGGCTCAGCCTTTTCAAGACTAAGGAAATAGGCCAGTTTCACGCGCTGGCTCTCACCGCCGGACAGGGTTGATGATGACTGTCCCAGTTTGACATAACCCAGTCCAACCTGGCGCAGCGGTTCCAGTTTCTTTACTATGCGGCGCTCGGCAGGATCATCGGAAGAGAAGAACTCTACAGCCTGGTTTACGGTCATCTCCAGTATATCCCAGATGTTCTTGCCCTTGTAAGTCACTTCAAGCACGTCATTCTTGAAACGGCGTCCGTGGCAGCTCTCGCAAACCATCTGAAGGTCAGACATGAACTGCATGGAAACGGTAACAACACCCTCGCCCTTGCACTCCTCGCAGCGTCCGCCCTCAGAGTTGAATGAGAAATGTGTGGGCCTGTAGCCCATCTGGTGTGAAAGCGGCTGGTCAGCGTAGAGCTTGCGTATCTCATCATACGCCTTGACGTAGGTCACGGGGTTGGAGCGTGTGGTTTTGCCAATGGGGTCCTGGTCAACGAACTCCACAGATTTGACCATTGACATATCGCCCTCCAGACCCAGGCACTCGCCCGGACGCTCCGATGATTCGCTGTATATGTTCTTGAGGTGCCGATACAATACATCACGCACCAGGGTACTCTTGCCTGATCCGCTCACGCCGGTAACAACGGTCATAACATTGAGCGGGAACTTGACGTCAATGCCGTCCAGATTGTTCTGGCGGGCGCCTTTAACGAGTATGTAGTTGTTCCACGGGCGGCGTGACATCGGCACTGGGATGCTCTCGGCCCCCGTCAGGTACTTCACGGTCCAACTGTCAGTGTTGCTTTCAAGCTGGTTGGTGGGGCCCTGGTAGATTATCTCACCGCCGTGACGGCCGGCCTCAGGCCCTACATCTATTATATAGTCCGATGCACGTATGATCTCCTCATCATGCTCCACCACAACAACGGTGTTGCCTATCTGCTGTAGCTGGCGCAGCACCTTGATCAACTTCTCCGTATCACGGCTGTGCAGTCCGATGCTGGGCTCGTCAAGCACGTAGAGTGAACCCATCAGGCTGCTGCCCAGTGATGTCACCAGGTTGATGCGCTGGCTCTCACCGCCCGATAATGTGGCGCTGGCGCGGTTTAGAGTCAGGTAGTCCAGACCTACATCGAGCATGAACTGGATGCGGCTGTTTATCTCTATGAGCAAGCGTTTGGCAGTCTTTGCCTCATGCTCAGTCAGTTTAAGGTTGTCAAAGAACTTCTTGAGTTCCGATATGGGCAGTTCAACCAGGTCATTGATTGAGGTGCCGTTTATGCGAACATAGCCTGCCTCTTTCCTTAGACGCATTCCGTGACAATCCGGGCAGACGGTCTTGCCGCGGTAACGGGCCAGCATGACGCGGTACTGGATCTTGTATTGGTTCTTGGCCACCATATCAAAGAATGTGTCTATACATGTCTCATCCCATCCGCGCTCATCCTTGCCGCGGCCGCTTCCGTGCCACAGGTAGTCTTTCTGCTCCTGGGTAAGCTGGTAGTAGGGGGTGAATATGGGGAAGTTGTGCTCCTGTGCGTGCAGTATGAAATCATCCTTCCATTCCACCATCTTGTCACCGCGCCAACATACCACTGCGCCGTCATAAACGCTCAGCGCACGGTTGGGAATAACCAGTGATTCATCAATACCGATAATCCGTCCGAATCCCTCACACTTGGGGCATGCGCCTACGGGCGAGTTGAATGAGAATAGGTTCTCAGTGGGCTCCTCAAACTGGATGCCATCGGCCTCAAAACGGTTGCTGAAATTATGTAGGGTGGTATCGGGAGTATCATAGAAACGGAGCATGCACTGGCCGGAGCCCTCATAGAAGGCTGTTTCAACTGAATCGGTCAGGCGGCTCAGCGTCTCCTTGGAGTCATCGGTAGTGAGGCGGTCTATCAGCAGGAAAATCTCCTTGGTGCGTGATGAGAGTTCCTTGAGGCGCCCGGTATCATTGAGCAGATCCTCTATGCGTATCATCTCAGCCTTATGCTCAATGCGCGTAAAGCCCTCCTTAAGCGATGTGCGCAACTGTTCCTCCAGGTTGCGTCCGCCGCGAATGGGCAGGGGAGCCAGCACGGTGAACCTGATGCCCTTGGGCTGCTTAAGCACGAACGCCACCACATCATCAACGCTGTGCTTGCGCACCTCCTTGCCGCTTACGGGCGATATGGTACGTCCGATGCGTGCAAACAGCAGCTTGAGGTACTCATATATCTCAGTCTGGGTGCCTACGGTGGAGCGTGGATTGCGGTTGCCGGCACGCTGCTCAATGGCAATGGTGGGCGGCAGACCCTCAATGAAATCACATTCTGGCTTCTTCATGCGGCCCAGGAACTGGCGCGCGTATGATGAGAGTGACTCCACATAACGGCGCTGGCCCTCAGCATACAGCGTATCAAAGGCCAGTGATGACTTGCCTGATCCTGAAAGACCCGTTATGACGGTAAAGGTATCGCGCGGAATATCAACCGAAATGTTCTTCAGGTTGTTAACTCTGGCACCCTTAACCCTTATTGAATTATTGTCGCTCTCCACCGGCTTCTAGTTTTGAAATGCAAAAGTACCTAAATTATCAGTAGTTTGTTTCTCGGTTTTATCATTAATCAGCTATATTTGTGAATCTACTAAACCTAACTAACGTATGAAACGCCTTTTCCGATTGGGGTTGATTACCCTTGCTTGCATCTTTATCTGCTCGTGCCGGAATGAGCAGAATGTTCCCATGGAACTTACCGATATCATTAGCGACCTTTCGGTGACATCGGCCCCGGAGACAGATTATGAGAAACCTGCAATCATTACGGGTAACATCAGCAACCGTGAGGTTTATCCTGATACCAGGGAGATCAGACTGACAATCCCCACGTTTGGAACTGTTCCCATAACCATTGATTCGCCAATATGGGATGACAATACTTTCTCGTTCCAGTTCTATCCCTATGCCCTTAGGCAGGTCTCAATCAAGCCGTACATGCCTGAGATTATCATAAGCCCGGGTGATTCGCTCCATTTTGAGATTGATTTTGCGGACCTGATGAACATTTCCTGTACCGGAAAGGGGGCCGATAACAACGAAAAACTGACCCTTTTCCACAACCGATACTACCTGCGCACCTGGTCCGGCGTGCATGCCGGCATTTATGGTTCGGATGAGGAAGGTATCAGGAATATGGCTCAGGAGTACTCCAACCGCCGCAGTGAATATCTGGAACGCCTGGACAGTTTTATAAAGAATGAGAACCCCAGTGATGAACTTGCCGAGTTCTGCCGCAAGGAGATTGAGACGGATTATTACTCATCGGCACATAATTTGCTTCTGGATATTGAGCGAATAGGAGGTGATGTGGATGGCCTGCTTGACCTTAAGAATTTTGAGAAACTGCTTGAGGACCCCTGCCTGAACGGCAACCTCTTTAATGCGGTAAGCGGTGTTAATGACTGGCTGAGCTACCTTTATAGTAAAGAGCATCCGGACTTGACCCGGCAGGAGCGTTTTGAGGGTTATATGGAGCATATCAGGAAAATAACCCGTGACGGTGTGCTGCGTCAGGCGTTGATAGCGGACTACTTCAATGAGTTCATTGACCAGAATGAAACTGAGAAGTTTGAGCAGTTCTATGCCTATTTTACCAAAAATGTGAATAACCCCATCCTGAAACTCTCCACCCGTGACCGATATATCTCCCGCAAGGCGTTCAAGGATGATCCCAGCCTTATGACCAATGCCATACTCTATTCTGACCGCCGCAGCGATGTACCGCGGGTATCGGCCCCGGTTAATGAGGGCATACGCTTTTTGCGCGACAGGGTGGAAGAGAACGTGAATAAGGTTGTTTACATAAACATAGGTGCCCACTGGTGCCGCGGATGTGAAGAGGAGAGGCCTTACCAACGGAAATTGGCGGAGACGCTGAAAGATGAGCCGCTTAAGATTGTGAACATTATAGTAGGAGGCAGTCACTACTCCGACAGTGTATCGACCGTTGGAACCATTATTGAGGATTACCTTCTGACCAATGAACAATTTGCCGGGATAGACCATCTGATCAAGTATGGCGAGAACGGAATTCCGTACTACATCCTGATCAACAAGGAGGGGCTGATTGTGGATTACGGCAGTCATCTGAGACCGTCACGTAAGGCAACCGAGGAGAAGATCATGGCACTGCTTGACGAATAATTCATGACTTTCCTCCAGAAAATAAAGCTGTCATTCAGGTACGGGGCGGGCTATTTCATAGTCGCCGCCATACCTACGCTGGGCGCTCTCTGGGCACTGATTGCCAACGGGCCCGATGGTGAAGGCGCTTTCATCTGCGGTGTACTGAAACTGGCTTCCATCCCGATAGCGTGGTATCTTTACAAGACTTTTGACAGCAAGAACACCATATACTTCTTTCTGAATTTAGGCATCAGCCGTACCGAATACTACGTCATTCCGATAGTGATGGAGTATATATTCTTCAGGATACTGTTCCGTCTTGTGTTACTTGTTTACCCCTTAATAGATGCGTGGATCAATGGTGGAGGATGAGAGAGGAAAACTGCTGATAGACAGTGTGCAACTGGACTTTGGACAGAACACGGTGTTGCAGAGCGCATACCTGACCGCCTACAAGGGCAAGGTCACGGGCGTGCTGGGCCGCAACGGAACCGGCAAGTCGTGCCTGTTCAAATGCATCATGGGCGGAATCCGTCCGCAGAACAAGTTCATCCGCCTGAATGATGAGCATCACACTGACTACGGGCATATCGGCCTAAGGGTAAAGTACCTGCCGCAGGAGCATTTCATCCCGCGTGGAATGACTGTGGCGCGTGCCTTTGAACTTTACGGTGTTGATTACGACAAGATGATTGCATTCTCTCCCGCCTTTGAGGATTACAAGACCATGAAGTTCAAGGAACTGTCAGGCGGTGAGCAGAGAATTGCAGAGTTGTTCCTGGTGCTGAATGCAGATGCTGAGTTCTGCATCCTGGATGAGCCGTTTTCAAACATCGCCCCCTATTATGATGAGAAGATCCGCAATCTGATTATGGAGCAGAAGGCCCGCAAGGGTATAATAATAACCGACCACATTTATGAGGAGATCATAAAGGTGGCCGATGATTTATACCTGCTCCGTGACGGATACACACACCAGGTTCACTCGCGCGAAGACCTGGCCCGTCTGGGATATATCAGAATGTGAATGTGTCAGGATCAGATGTGAATGATGATATTGTAGCTGTGGCGTTACGTGCGTACAGCACAATGGTGTTGTCATCATTCTCATTGTACATGGAGCGCAATGACTCATTCTTGTCAAGCATATCCTTCTTGGCCTCCACACGCTCATCGGGCACAAGCTCACATACTATACGTATCCACTTGCCGTCCTTGAAGGCGCAGATCTCAGCCTTGGGATTGGCCTCAAGCTGCTTATAGACGTTCTTGACCTTGCCGGTCTGGATGTAAAGGCGGCCCTCAAATATCTCGGCAGTGCCAAAGGGACGTACATGGGGCTGGTCACCGTCAACAGTTGCCAGAAAATATGTTCCTGCATCCTTGAGGAACTGCTGGGCGCGCAGGGCGTTGGCGGGGTTGGGGGTAGTTTCTGTAATCATAATTCCGTTACTTTGGGTTGTTTCTGTACTCTTTTTCTGTGCGTTGTTGCCGCATGATAATACCATCAGTGCAGCTACGGCAATCAAAACGATTCTTTTCATATTATGTCTGTTGTTTTATGATAAATCCTGTGTTATGCGTGCTTTGAAGAACTCCAGTATCTGGGGGTTGTCCATGTGGTGCAGATAGTTGGTGCGGATCAAATCCAGCGCGGCGTAGGGACGGAGCTCACGGTTAAGCGCCTCAATATCCTTTGTGCCGGTATAGGCTACGGCAAAAGCGTTCCAGAAGTCAATCATCTGCTGCCGGGTCATATGTGTCAGGTCCTGCACCTGAGGTATGATGCTGTCCTCAACCATCATCTTGTAGAGGTGTGCCAGATCCATCATGTACCAGCCCTGCGACAGCCATCCCAAGTCAATCCAATAGTGCTGTCCGCCGGCAAGGATGATATTGCCCGGCTGGAAATCACCGTGAAGGTAGTTCCGGGTCTCCGGCATTGCATCCACCAGGGCCTGTAGGCGCTCCCGTTGCTCATCGGTTACTAAAGCTGATGATTGCAGAGCCTGTTTGAGCAGCGTTTTCATCGGAATCACATACTCATTCGGGGTGATAGGCATATTATGTAGAGCCTTTCCGTACTCCGCCATCATTGTGGCATATTCAGGAATGCGGTCAGGGGCATCGGCACACAGACGGGAGAATGATTTCTTGCCCTCAATGATCTGGCACAGGTATCCGTGGTCTTTGCCGTCACGTACTATCTCATACACCTTAGGCGTAGGCAATCCCGCCTGGTAAGCGGTCTGAGCCGCATAAAACTCCTGCTCAACCTTTTGCGCACTGCCCATATCGGTCCTGATGATTTTCAGCATCAGTCCCGGATGTGCAGTTGACACAAAGGCCTCTCCGTTAAAGCCTCCACCCACCAAGGTCCATTCACTCATGTCAATCTGCGGATACTCTTTCATAATCCTCTGTTTTATAATATCTCACGTGCAATCCAGGCGCAAGCCTCAGCATCAGCCAGTGCGTGGTGATGATTCTCCAATTGAAAGCCGCAGGCGGCAGCAACTGTCTGCAGCTGATGGTTTGCTAATGATGGCAGTTTCCTGCGTGAGCAGCAAAGGGTGTCATAGAAAATATAGTCAGGATAATCCATCTGATATGTGCGGAATACGGCCTTAAGACAACCCTCATCAAACGGACTGTTATGCGCCACAAGGGGCAGACCTTCAATCATCGGCTCAATCTTAGCCCAAACATCGGGAAACACGGGAGCATTGTCCGTGTCGCGGCTGCATAAACCATGCACCTGCTGGCACCAGTAGTTGTAATAATCCGGCTCCGGCTTTATGAGTGAGTAGAACGAGTCCACAATCTCCCCATCGCGCACAATGACAATACCTACAGAGCACACTGAACTCCGCTCGTTGTTGGCCGTCTCAAAATCTATTGCTGCAAAATCTTTCATCCCTGGATAAATATTGGTACAAATATACTATTTTCATATTTTTGCCGCATATTAGACAGACACTTCATGGATTATCTGATTAGGCCTATAACCCCTTGCGATATACCACTTCTCAAGGATTTCTTATATGAAGCAATCTTTATTCCTAAAGGTGTTCAGGCACCTCCACGTTCAATCATTGATGATGACAGCCTTCAAATCTATATCCGCGACTTTGGAGATAAACCTGATGACCGTTGCCTTATTGCAGAGTCCTATGGTCATGTTGTAGGTGCCATCTGGAGTAGGATAATTGATGACTACGGCCATATAGACAATGAGACACCATCCATCGCCATTTCCCTATATAAGGAATACCGGAATAAAGGAATAGGAACGGAACTTCTGCGACAGATGCTTGATCTCTTGAGGAACGAAGGCTACAAGAGTGTATCACTGTCAGTCCAAAAGGCAAATTACGCCATTAAGATGTATCAGAAAGCAGGTTTCCAGATCCTCTCTCAAAACGATGAAGAGGCAATCATGCGTTGTTACCTGTGTAATTAGTATTCTTTGTTAAAACCAATAGTATGCCAAAACTGATTTCATGCGGTAATGAGTTGATTAGGATCAATCCTGCCGGGAATAAAATTGAGTATTCTGTAACCGCGGGACGAACCTGGTCCACCCGATATGTGGGCTCGTCATGCGGAACATTCATCGATCTGTTGGAATATGGCAGAGAACTTATAGCCTTAACCAGCAAGGGAGTCTATTATTCCGTAACTCAGGGCCGAACGTGGTCATCTAGATATATCAGTTCATCATTTGGCGAGTTCCAAGGGCTGGTCGATGGCGGCAGAGAATTGCTCCTCCAAACCTCAAAAGGCCTCTACTACAGTACGACCGCGGGCCGCTCCTGGTCTAGACGGAGTTAGCGAGCGATAGGGTCTGAGCAATACTTTTTCCGTCCGCAGTTTTTGCATTGGATGCCGGCCCAGACAGAATCAAATTGATTCATGGCCGATTCTACCAACGTGGGGTCATCGGTCAGTATTCCGGCCTCAAAGTTGCGGGTTCTGGAGCTTTTCATTCCTATGCCGGCGCCTGTTAAGTTTGCGGAACCGATGTACGTTAACGTGTGGTCAAAGATTATGATTTTGAAATGTACACGCGGGCAGAGCACACGCTCCAGACCGTCAAACAGGATGGGGTAGCGGTCAAAGTCTTCGCGGAAGTTCGGTCCGGGTTCCTTGGCGTGAACCATACGAACTTCACGGCCCTTCTTAAGCAGGTCTGCCAGCACACCCAGAAACGGCCGTTCACCAACATAAAGGTCCTTTATATCAGCCGTACCAATCCAGAGTGATTCCTTTACCTTGGGGACTCGCTCTATTACCTCCTTGAAGTGGGCCTCATCTGCTATGTACTGGGTCATACTTACAAAGATAATCATTTTATAGGCCTACAGCCCATAATTCCAGACTTACAGCGCTTTTTTGATTAGCATTTTTAGACAAGCCCCACGTATTATAAGTGCATTCCTTAAAACCTTCAAGAAAGGCTCTCAGAAAAGGCATGTCATCCAACATTAGATCTTTCTGGCTAGAAATAGCCAACAGTAACCTTTTTGCCTTAAGGATAATCTCTTTCTTCAATGGCGGGTTTATTAAAAGGTTATTCAAGGCAGTTTCAAATTTGTCGGCTTCAGCTTTGATTATTACCATTTGACCATCACATGACAATACCCTGTTTACATCCCTCATGTCAATTCTAATAACGCCTTCCGGCTTAATTACATCTTCAAGGAACTCAATCCTTCTGTTCTCATCATTTTGGATTAGACGCAGAAACTCCTGCGTTTCAAATACTTTCTTTTCCATTTTCCCAAATTCTCTATTGGTTATAAAAACATCTAGATACAACCCTGCTAACCGCATGGGCCTTTAAGAAAGCCTTAGGGTTTGAGGTAAGTACGCCCCAAATAGTTTCAAATGCATCAGCATTAATATCATTGTCTTTTACCATTTGCTGCAATTCCTTTTTGTATTCCTCAATGTGTCCCGTTTCGCCCCGCTGTATTGAGAGTCGTATGTTGTTGGCTGTGATGCCGTACACTCCAAATATGTTCTTCATTATGTCAAACATCTGTTCCTGATATGCCAGCAATCCGTATGTGGGTGCCAACACCTCATCCAGTTTGGCTATACCGGTAGGTGCCCAGCTTGCGCCGTGATTCCGTTCTTTATACTCCTCATAAAGTTTCATCGTATCCGGAAAGTTCAGAGCGTATTCCGCAATTTCCTCGTCCAAGTTATTGGGTATAGGCAGTGGGCTTTCCCTTTTCCTGCTCAGATAACTCATAGGTTGTATATCTCCCAGCAGACATTTGTATCTAGACTCATAGTCAAGAATATCAGGGCTGTCTTTCAGCCGCTCCTCTGCTTTTGTTTTGAACTCATCAAAACGAGCTTCCTCCACGTCAAACTGGAACTTAGGCGGCTCTTCATTCACAAACCTGTAAGAGTGTAATCTGTATCGTACAGGATCTACCTCGGTCAATCCTAGGCAGTAACAAACCATTGATGATATCATGGATCCTCTGGGCCAGACATTAATGGCCAGTGATGCGGTTGTTTCATTGAATATCCGGTATGCCATCAGGTAAATACCGGAATAACCCATCACATCAATACGTCTGTATTCTAATAGCAATCTCAGCAAGGTCAGTTTATCCGGATGCTCTCCGTAACGCTCTTTAAAGCCTTTTGTGGCCAAACTTTTCAGTACTTCTATAGTCGTTGTTTCCATATCATTTCAGTTATTCAACCTATGTATTCACGAATGCTTTTATTCTCACTGTGTCTCAGACGGCGGATGGCCTTCTCCTTGATCTGGCGCACGCGCTCGCGGGTCAGGCCAAACTTAACGCCAATCTCTTCAAGGGTGGCTTCACGACATCCTATGCCAAAGAACATCCGGATTATTTCCCGCTCGCGGTCAGTCAGGATTGACAGGGCACGTTCTATCTCCTTTGAGAGTGATTCGGCCATCAGGGCGTTGTCTGCCTTGCGAGAGTCTTCATTTACCATCACATCAAGCAGACTGTTGTCCTCACCATCCACAAACGGAGCATCTACTGATATGCTGCGGCCCATTGTCAGTGACGTGCCGTCTATCTTCTCAGCGGGTACATCAAGCAGCTCCTCCAACTCGTCGGCCGATGGTCGGCGCTCATTGTCCTGCTCAAAGTTTGCTATCGCTTTGCTTATTCTGTTTACTAAGCCCACCTGGTTCAAGGGCTTACGCACCAGACTTGACTGCTCGGCAAGAGCCTGCAGTATAGACTGACGTATCCACCAGACTGCGTAACTGATGAACTTGAATCCGCGGGTCTCATCAAATTTGCTGGCCGCTTTGATAAGACCCAAATTACCTTCATTGATAAGGTCCGCCAGACTCAATCCTTGATTCTGATATTGCTTGGCTACGGAGATAACGAAGCGAAGATTGGCTTCTATAAGTCTTTGACGTGCCATGTCTGCCTCCTTACCGCCTTGTTTAATCTTTTGTGCCAGAATCACCTCTTCATCTACTGTTGCCATTGGGTAACGGTTTACTTCCTTGAGATAATTATTTACTGAAATGCTGCCACGTTCGGTAATGTTCTTGGTGCTTTTGAATTGTCTCATTAGTTGCTGTAATTTTATGTTTAATCAATAGATAGAAAAAGATTTATGACTTGAGTACTCTTCTAATTACTACCCTTAGATTCTTCAGTTTGAGTAGAGGCTGACCAAGATATGATGAAATCTCGTATCCATTTGCTGTCATCCAATTAACTGCCTGGTTTCTAATTTCGTTGTCATAGGCGATTGTCACTTGTAGAGGCTGCTGTGCCATGAAAATGTCAGGAACATAGGTGGTGCTGTCCGGTTGAACAGTGGTGATGCCGAGGATGAAAGCTACGAGGGAACCATTCAATGAGCACTTGTCCGCCTCCTGCTCGAAGCCCAGTTCCTTCCGCATTCCTTCTACCATCTTTACTAAGTCAAGTAAGGCATCCATTAGGTCGTTATGGCAGATGGCATCCAGTTCTGCGCTCAGTTCCTGTTCCATCCCCACGATGTCAATACCCTTTTGTTTCATTGTATATTCCACATGAAAGCGGAATGATTCATTCTTAGCCCGTGTAGCCAACTGTGCCTTGCGTTTCTGATCTTTGTTCTTGCTCATTATTATAATTACTGATTGTTAAGAGGAATAGCCCCCATATATATGTATCTTTATACGATGAAAAAGGCACAAAAAACGGTGTTTTTGCTGTTTGATATGCAAAAACACCGCAGAAGAAGGCGCAAATTTGTTATTTATTTCTGATCCTAATGTGATATTTCTTGATTATTCAATTCTTCGTACGTTATATCTTAGTACCACATAAATCTACTCCATAGATTGATGTTAATGTAATTGACTGTCCATCATAAAGCCTGATAACTTGCCACTCATCGCTGAACTCTTTTGCAAACTCATCTGGACTGTCTGTATGGATGGGAATAATGGCCTTTGGCTGAAGTTGATGGAAGAACTCGCGCAAATCTTTCATGTCAATATGGCCACTGGTATGCATATAATCATATTCGTCATTCAAAGAGTTTGCTAAGTTTTCATTGTATGCTTCGGTTCCCTCTTTGACGTAGCCATTCCACATGGACAGCACTTTCTGCTTTTCTCCTGGGATTTGTTCCAGAAGATCCTCAAAACGTTCATTACTCCGAGCAATAATCACATAACCTTTCTTATCAAGAAACTCTTTGAAACTATCAGAAACAAAGAAACGGTTTTTATCAAACTGATGATACATTAGTGTTTCTGGCTCATATTTCCCATATCGATACAATGAGGATTTAGTCCACATAGATTTGCTGTTGACAACAACATCCATAATGTCTTTCTGATACTTGTCAACATAGAAAGGTCGCCCAGCCTTCAGAGCTGCATGATACAGAGAAAACAGCCTATCAATATTGGTGGATGAGAGATAGACCACAGTGGATTTCTTCTCCTTAAACAGAGACTCTAATTCACGTTGTAGTGCAGATTCTTTCTTACTGGTTGCATTTGGTCGGAGAATATTGGTAGCTTCACATACCACATAGTCAACCTTGCCGACATACTGCTCCAACATCTTGAAAAAATTACTACTTCTGAATCCATGCAAGCGGAAATCGCCTGTATGATAGGCTGACACTCCACTGGCTTCGATTCTGAATGCGTATGCATCAAAAGCAGAATGATCCACAGTTACAGGTATGATGTTAAAGGGACCAAACGTGAAATCTATTCCTGCCTTAAAGGTGTGAACTTTTTGCAGGAGCTTTACCATCTCTTTGTGAGCGGGAAATACGGTCTTTAGGTGGTTAGATAGCACTAATTGTATCTCACGAGCAACCTCACCCATGTATATAGGAAGAGCCTCTGGAAGCTTTGTTATGCTACCGATATGGTCACCATGATAGTGAGTAATCAGCAACGCACTTTTCGACAAATCGCCATGAGTCAATCCATCAACTTGTAACTCTCCCGTCTTTGGACTACCAGGCAGTTCTTCGCCATAATCGACGAACAGCCGCCAGCCCTCGTGCTCATATTCTGTAACACAACCACCTATCTGGTCTGTGCCACGATGGATTGTTATCTTCATAATTGTTCTTTTATGACAACTTATTGCTATTTACTAGCGTTCCATCAGATTCACATGTGTATGATTTCATATTAGGAAGGAATATCTTTCTCACAACACGAAATCGATCGCAGATGGTAGGTGACAAGCTCTTTTCTTCTCCCACAATTACACATGTTTCTATTTTGCCAGACAATTTTTGAGGCAAGGATCTTCCTTCTGGAACAATAATGATGCCCATATCGACTTTTTGTTGTACCATCTTCATAATATTGTCCGAGATGTCCTTGTTTTCTTTTAAGAGTTTATGAAATTGCTCGTCATAGAACTTTACTTGAATGGGGGATAAAGACGTTTTCTGAGGGTCATCTTGTTTCAGTTCCATAATGATGATGTCGCCATCCCATGTCATTGCCAAGAAATCGAACTCTCCGTACTTGGAAGAAATATTTTTTGGTAGTATTCCTTTATAATCCCTCCTTAAATTCCTAATCAATGCCTCTATGTTCGATATGATATCTTTGTTCCAAGCAGTCTTAGTAACCTCATCTTTGAATCCAACGACCATTTCTTTATCAATGATAATGAAATCATCTTCAGCCTTTGTGTTGAAGGTGTACCTGCGTCCGATAAGATTTTGATAGAAACCTTCCTTCTTTCCTTGGTCTGATTCGTAATAGCGTTTTAAATTAGACGCCTTTTTTATGTTGCTCAGATACTCTACAAAACTGTTCTCTGTTGGACGTTCAAAAAAATCTGTTGGGGCGATTTTCTTATAAGCATCAGCAGCATCTATTTTATAGCCGTTCCGACGAGAAGCAAAAGTTAAGACTCTGCCTGTTCCTCTATATACAGAGAACCAAGACCTTCCTTGTTTGGGATCATGTCCTGTCTGTAAGTCGAGTTCAGAAGTCTTCTTCACAAAATGGATGAGCCAAGGATAATCATTAAGAACTTTTGAAATGAATGAGTCATCCATCGTTCTATCATAATAAGTGGTAAAATCAGTTTCTTTCATATTGTTATTTATAACAGTTAAGCATATTTATAATCCTCTCCTTCATCTTTTCCCTCAACTCGTGCGGCTCTATCACCTCTACTTTATCTCCCATTGCCAGTAATTGGCTCACTAAGTCTGGTGTTACACATATTCTATAGGTGAACTCTGCAAACTCGCCGTGCTTGGAGCGGCCTTCGGATTGGCTTTTGTGGAGCGGAGTAGAGCGGAGATATTCTGCCTGAGTGCCATAAGCTCGGATTTTGACTTTCATGACAGGTAAGTCTTTATTCACATAAATGCCTACGACATTGGCAAAGTATTTCCTCGCATTGAAATCTTCAGGCAACTCAAAGCTGGTCGAAAGGATTTTCAAGTCAAGAATGCGGTCGAGGGCGATTGTGCGTAAACCCTCTTGCTCTTTCAAGTACCCAAGCAGATACCAACGACGATTGAAGACCTTCAGAGCGTATGGTTGAATATTATACGTCTGCAGATGCTCTTCCTGCTCACTTTCATATCGCTGGTAGTCAATTCGCAACTCCATATTCTTCTGCATGGCTTCGATGATGTCATCAAGGAATGTCGTTCCCAGCGGGATCTCTTCTAACAAGATCCGGTCCTTCATGCTATTGAAAGCCGCAAAACCCTGAGGAATGCTGTACTTTCGAAGTAGCCATTGGGCAAGTTTGTTCTCGTCCAGTACCTCAGGATTCTTTACATAATAGACATTCTTTGAGCGGTCACACTCAATATCTATGCCAAACATCTCCTTGATTCCCTTGCGATGCTCATGGAACGTGCGTAGCGGTATAGGTCGTCCATCGCCGGCCGGGCAATTCATCCATAGCATATTAATCTCATCGATTGTTAAAGGGACGCTGGTAAGCAACGTGTCGAGGAGCCAAATATATCTGTAATATGTTTTGCTGATCATTGTTTACATTATGCCATGATACAACTATGAGCCCGTATCCTTAGGCTGGATGTAAATGTACTCATACTTTATTGTTTTTCAAAATCTTTCTATCCCCCATATTGCTTCTATAGCTACCTTTGCCTTAAAGCTTGCATCGTATTTTCGTCTTGCAATTTGGAAAAGTAGGGAGAAAATATTACTTTTGCACAAAAAGTAGGGAGTAAAATGGATGCTATTGATAAACTCATTGCTCTTATTGGGCAGTACAAGGAACTGGGAATTGACTCGCAGATTGACTACGAGAAGTTCTATCTTTACTCTATTATTACCCATTCCACTGCTATTGAGGGTTCCACAGTCACGGAAATAGAGAACCAATTACTCTTTGATGAAGGCATCTCTGCTGCGGGTAAAACCATTGTCGAGCAGATGATGAACCTGGACCTAAAGAGGGCATATGAGGAAAGCATCCGGCTGGCAAAGGCTCACACAGACATTACGGTAGATGTATTGAAAGGCCTGTCCAGACTGGTCATGCAAAACACCGGCTCCATCTACAAAACCCCTCTTGGTGAATTCTCGTCGGCCAATGGTGATATCCGCCTTGTGAATGTATCTGCCGGAGTAGGCGGCAAATCATACATGAATTTTCAAAAAGTCCCGACCAAACTGAAAGAGTTCTGCGATTGGCTTAATGTTCAGAGGGGCAGAAAAATGTCGCCTGCTGAGTGCTACAATCTCAGTTTTGAGGCGCATTATCGTTTGGTTACCATTCATCCTTGGGCCGATGGTAACGGTCGTATGGCCAGGCTGATAATGAATCACATTCAGTTTGAGTTTGGACTGGTTCCTGCTAAAGTGCTGAAGGAAGACAAGGGGGATTACATCAATGCCCTCATTGCCACGCGTGATAATGAAGACATCGCTTACTTCCTGGAGTTTATGGCAACCGAGATGATTAAAACTATTTCATCCGATATTGACACCTTCGTCAAATCCATCCAAGAAGGTGGGGTGAAACCTGCAGGAGGTGGGGAGAAAAAGCTAAAAAGTAGGGAGAAAATTCTGATGTTGCTCAAGGCTCATCCGGAATATTCCGCCAAGAAGTTGGCTGGTGCCATCGGCATCACAGAGAAGGCCATAGAAAAGCATCTGTCAAGATTAAAGGCAGAAGGCCTACTGAAGAGAAACGGTCCAGACAAGGGTGGAGAATGGATTGTCGTTGATTAATAGTGCCTAATTTGCGGCGATATGTTAAGTAGGCGAGAATATATTAAAAGAATTAAGGCTCACACAGAAACCATTATTGAAGATTTTGGTGTGCGTTCACTTTGTTTGTTTGGCTCGGTTGCACGAAATGAGCAGAATGAATCAAGTGATATTGACATTTTTGTTGATATGGAGCCTGATTTCTTAAAAGTTGCCGGTCTTAAACAATACCTTGAAAGCTTGCTCGGACAAAATGTGGATATAATCAGAAAACACAGTAATAATGATAAACTACTAATACAACAAATTGAAAAAGATGGAATCTATATCATCAGAGAAAATGCCTCTAGTATGGCATACGCTTAACAAACTTTTGACGTTGATATAGATGTCATTTTTGATATTGTAAAAAATGACCTCACCCCACTTATTCAGGCCATTGCTTTCTTTAAGGGACAGTGTGCTCCATAGAATATAATGGTTGCAGGATGGTTTTGATTGATGTCGTCACAAATTGTGATGACATCTAAATTGTTATATGTTGATAAATAGAAGAGGTGGGTGACTGAAAAGTGTAGGGAAATGACTAATTTTGCACATCAAAATTTTTCAACTGAAATGATTATCTTTTTCAAGAACCCTACGGGCACGATTGTTGCCACTGAGACTGTTTCAAAACTGCAGGCAGAGGATGTTAAGAAACTGAGCTGGCTTTATGGTGAGGCCACTGCTCTGGATCAGGAATCACTGGACGGTTACTTTGTGGGACCGCGCCGTGAGATGATCACCCCTTGGAGTACAAACGCCGTTGAGATAACCCAGAACATGGGTCTTAAGGGCATAAGCCGTATAGAGGAGTATTTCCCCGTAGCCAGTGCCGATGCAGACTACGACCCCATGCTGCAGCGCCTGTACAAGGGTCTTGACCAGAAGATTTTCACTGTCGATATCAAACCGCAGCCAATTCTGTTCATCGATGACCTTGAGTCATACAACGAGCAGGAGGGCCTGGCTCTCTCCAAGGAGGAGATTGAGTACCTGCACAAGGTAGAGGATGAGCTTGGCCGTAAACTGACCGACAGCGAGGTGTTCGGCTTTGCCCAGATCAACTCAGAGCACTGCCGCCACAAGATATTCGGCGGAAAGTTCATTATCGACGGCAAGGAGATGGAGTCATCACTCTTCAGTCTTATCAAGAAGACCACGCAGGAGAACCCCAACCGCATCCTGTCAGCCTACAAGGACAATGTGGCATTCGCACAGGGCCCGGTTGTAGAGCAGTTCGCTCCGGCAGATCACTCTACATCAGACTGGTTCATCATCAAGAATATTGAGACCGTAATTTCACTTAAGGCCGAAACACATAACTTCCCCACCACGGTTGAGCCGTTCAACGGAGCATCAACCGGTACCGGCGGTGAGATCCGCGACCGTATGGGTGGCGGTACAGGTTCATGGCCTATAGCAGGTACTGCTGTCTATATGACATCATATCCCCGCAATGACGAGAGTCGCTCATGGGAGAAGAGTATGAAAGAGCGCAAGTGGCTCTATCAGACCCCTGAGCAGATTCTTATCAAGGCATCTAACGGTGCATCGGACTTTGGTAACAAGTTCGGCCAGCCGCTTATCTGCGGTTCTCTGCTCACATTTGAGCACCAGGAGAACGGCGAGCAGTACGGTTACGACAAGGTAATCATGCTGGCCGGCGGCGTAGGCTACGGTACTAAGCGTGACTGCATCAAGGGCACTCCCAAGAAGGGTAACAAGATTGTGGTGCTGGGTGGTGACAACTACCGCATCGGTCTGGGCGGCGGTTCTGTTTCATCGGTTGAGACGGGCCGATACTCATCCGGTATTGAGTTGAATGCCGTTCAGCGTGCCAATGCAGAGATGCAGAAGCGTGCATATAATGTTACACGCGCCCTCTGCGAGGAGGATACCAACCCCATTGTTTCTATCCACGATCACGGATCGGCCGGTCACGTTAACTGCCTCTCGGAGCTGGTTGAGGAGTGCGGCGGTCTGATTGATATGAGCAAGCTGCCTGTTGGTGACAAGACCCTGTCATCAAAGGAGATTATCGCCAACGAGTCACAGGAGCGTATGGGTCTGCTCATTGATGAGAAGTCTATTGAGCATGTACGCAAGATTGCCGAGCGTGAGCGCGCCCCGATGTATGTGGTTGGTGAGACCACCGGCGATGCCCGCTTTGCCTTTGAGCAGGCTGATGGCGTACGTCCGTTTGACCTGGCTGTAAGCCAGATGTTCGGTTCATCGCCCAAAACCTATATGGTTGATGAGACCGTTGAGCGCAAGTATGAGAATGTAACATACAGTGATGATAAGATTGAGGAGTACCTGGGTAACGTGCTGCAGCTTGAGGCTGTTGCATGTAAGGACTGGCTCACCAACAAGGTTGACCGTTCTGTAACAGGTAAGATTGCACGTCAGCAGTGCCAGGGTAAGCTGCAGCTGCCGCTCTCTGACTGTGGTGTTGTGGCTCTTGACTATCGCGGCAAGAAGGGTATAGCAACAGCTATCGGTCATGCTCCGCAGGCCGGTCTGGCTGATCCCGCTGCAGGCTCAGTCCTGTCAGTAGCCGAGTCACTGACCAACATCGTATTCGCGCCTTTAACACAGGGACTCAAGACCGTATCACTCTCAGCCAACTGGATGTGGCCCTGCCGCTCACAGAAGGGTGAGGATGCACGTCTGTACAGCGGCGTCAAGGCTCTGTCAGACTTCTGCCTTGAGCTTGGCATTAACGTTCCTACCGGTAAGGACTCACTCTCCATGACTCAGAAGTATCCCGACGGCAGCAAGGTTATCAGCCCGGGTACCGTAATCGTTTCATCAGGTGGTGAGGTATCGGATATCCGTAAGGTTGTATCACCTGTGCTTGCAGACCGCAAGGACAGCGTTCTGATTCATATTGACTTCAGCTTTGACGAGCAGCGTCTGGGCGGTTCGGCCCTGGCTCAGTCACTTGACCGCATTGGCAGTGACGTTCCCACAGTCAAGAATCCCGAGTATTTTGCCGATGCATTCAACGCCGTACAGAAGCTCATTGACAAGCGTCAGGTTCTGGCCGGTCATGACATATCGGCCGGCGGTCTGATTGTTACATTGCTTGAGATGTGCTTTGCTAATCCTCAGGGCGGTCTGGAGGTAAGCCTTGACAAGCTGGTAGGCAAGGATCTGGTACGCATGCTGTTTGCTGAGAACCCGGGCGTTGTGCTTCAGGTGGAGAGCAAGAAGCTGGATGCAGTTGGCGCTCTGCTTGATGAGGCCGGCGTGGGTTACGCTGTAATAGGCCGTCCGTCAGATAGCCGTACACTCTACATCCGTCAGGGTAAGAAGGATATCACAATTGATATAGACAAGATGCGTGACCTCTGGTACAAGACCTCATACCTGCTGGATAGAAAGCAGTCTATGAACGGCTGTGCCGACAAGCGCTACAAGAATTACTCAAAACAGCCCATGGACATCAAGATTGCCTACAACTTTACAGGTAAGCTGAGTCAGTTCGGTCTGGATCCTGACCGCCGCACACCCAGCGGTATCAAGGCTGCAATCATCCGTGAGAAGGGTACCAACGGTGAGCGTGAGATGGCTTACACGCTGTGGCTGGCCGGATTCGATGTCAAGGACGTTACCATGACCGATCTTGTAAGCGGCCGTGAGACCCTTGATGACATCAACATGATTGTGTTCTGTGGCGGATTCTCCAACTCAGATGTCCTGGGCTCTGCCAAGGGCTGGGCCGGCGCATTCCTGTTCAACCCCAAGGCCAAGGAGACACTGGACCGCTTCTATGCACGTAAGGATACCTTGTCACTGGGTATCTGCAACGGTTGCCAGCTGATGATTGAACTTGGTCTTATCAATCCCGATTATGAGAAGCAGGCACACATGCTGCACAATGACTCACACAAGTTTGAGTCGGCATTCCTGGGCCTGACAATACCTCAGAACGAGAGCGTAATGTTCAAGACCTTAGGCGGAAGCCGCTTAGGTGTCTGGGTGGCTCACGGTGAGGGCAAGTTCTCACTGCCTTACCCCGAGGATAAGTACAATGTAATAGCTAAATATACATACGCTGATTATCCCGCTAATCCTAACGGATCTGATTACAATGTGGCAGGTATAGCAAGTGCCGATGGCCGTCACGTAGCTATGATGCCGCATCCTGAGCGCGCCATATTCCCCTGGCAGTGCGGATACTATCCCGCTGAGCGTCAGGATGATGAGATCACCCCGTGGATTGAGGCGTTCGTGAATGCCCGCAAGTGGGTTGAGGCTCAAAAGTAACTGCATAATGCTTTTTGACCTTTTCATCACCTTCTTTAAAATAGGGCTGTTCACCATTGGCGGCGGATATGCCATGATTCCGCTGTTGCAGCGCGAGGTGGTGGAGCACAAAGGTTGGCTTAAAGACGAGGACTTCCTGGACCTGATGGCAATAGCCCAGTCAGCTCCGGGAGTCTTTGTTGTAAATATGTCCATATTTGTGGGCTACAGGGTGCGTGGCAAGAGGGGCAGCGTTGCGTGCGCCTTGGGTGCAGCAATGCCGTCAATCATCATCATCCTGGCCATAGCGCTGTTTGCAGGCAGTTACCGTGACAATGAGATTGTGGAGAATGTGTTCAAGGGCATACGTCCCGCAGTCATTGCGCTTATCCTTACTCCTACCATACGGCTGGCATCAAAGGCGGGTCTGAACAAATGGACCTGGTGGGTGCCGGTGGTTACCGCACTGCTTATCTGGTGGATTGGGGTATCGCCGGTATGGATCATACTGGCGGCCATTGTGGGCGCAATCCTGTATTACATACTTAAACTCAGGAAGGCATGAACGGCATTGTTATCTGGATGAAACTGTTCTGGACCTTCTTCAAGATAGGTCTGTTCGGGTTTGGCGGAGGCTACGGAATGCTTTCTCTCATTCAGAATGAAGTAGTGGAGAAACAGCAGTGGATCAGCAATGCCGAGTTTACTGACATAGTAGCCGTAAGCCAAATGACACCAGGTCCCATCGGCATCAATTCCGCAACCTACGTAGGCTTTAAAGCAATTGAGAACGCCGGAATGACGCGAACACAGGCTGTCTGCGGCTCACTGCTGGCGTCATTCTCAGTAATGCTTCCCTCATTCATACTGATGCTCCTGATAAGCGCCTTCTTCATGCACTACAAGAATCACCGTTCAGTCCAGACCGTATTGAAATGGCTGCGTCCCGTAGTAGTTGGAATGCTCGCCGCCGCCGTCTTATTGCTCCTGAATGAGGAGAACTTAGGCACATTCAGCACAGACAATCTTCAACTCTACGTAAGTATCGGCCTGTTTGCATTGGCATTCGTGGCAACTTACTTCTGGAAGATAGGTCCCATCAAGGTAATTCTACTGGCGGGACTCTTAGGCGGTCTGTTTTACTCACTGATATAGTTGGTATGGCAAAAGAGGATGAAATATTAGGAAGGTTTGAGCTGCTGATGGGCGGGGAGACCGTGAAGCTGATCGGGCAGAAGCGCGTGATTCTGTTTGGCGTGGGCGGTGTGGGCTCCTGGTGTGCCGAGAGTCTGGTGCGGAGCGGGATATGTCATCTGACCATTGTGGACAGTGACTGTGTCTGCGCGAGCAATATCAACCGCTAGCTTATGGCCACCACAAAGACGGTGGGGCAGGCCAAGGTGGATGTTCTCAGGGAGCGTTTGCTCAGTATCAATCCATCGGCACAGATTACTGCCTTACAGAAGGTTTTCAATGAGGAATCGGCCGATGAATTCGAGCTCGACACGTACGATTATATCATAGACGCGATAGACTCCTTGAAGGATAAGGCTTTGTTAATCCTGATGGCTACAAGGACTAAGGCAAAACTGTTTTCATCAATGGGTGCCGCGCTCAAGCTGGATCCTACGCGAATCAGGATCACGGAATTCTGGAAAGTGCAGGGTGACCCGCTGGCACGTGCGCTCAGAAAGAAATTCAAACATCTGGGAGAGTATCCCAAGCACAAGTTCCAGTGCGTTTACAGCGATGAACTGATATCAGATGGTAAGAGTGAGACCGTTTGCGGTACTGTGGTTCACATTACTGCCATATTCGGTTTCATGCTGGCCAGCCTGGTTATCAGAGATTTATCATAGGCCAGCCGTCATTGTCCCATATTATCTGACGGGTTATGAGCATGCTGTTGTAGCGGCGTGTCTTGTCATAGCCATGCATGAAAATGTAATCCTTGCCGTCAAAGGTTACCACAGCGCAATGTCCTACACCGACGTAGCGGTCATTGCTCTGGGCTACTATAGTGCCGCCTCCGTCTGTTACGGGTTTGCCGTCCTGATCCAGATATGGACCTGTTACGTTCCTGCTACGTCCTACAGCCACTTTGTAGTTGCTGTTCTCACCGCGGCAGCAGAGGTCAAGTGATGCAAACAGATAGTACCAGTCGTCATGACGGAATATGAACGGAGCCTCCACTGCACCGTCTCCCGGCTCTGACTTAAGGTCCATTTTTCCGGACATAAGTTCAGGTCTGTGCCAGAGCGGATGCCACTCCTGGGGATCGGACAGTTTAAGCATGCTCTCATCAAGCCTTGTAATCTTCAGTCCGTCCCAGAATGAGCCGAAAGCCATCCATGGAGTTCCTTCTTCATCTATTATTATATTGGGGTCAATGGCGTTCCACTTGTCACGGTTGGGTACCGACTGTATTATCTTGCCGTGATCGGTCCATTTGAAATCGGGCGATTCCGGGTTGAGTGTTTTGTTGGTGGCCACACCTATACAAGATCCGTTGCTGGCAAAAGTGGAGCAGGAGTAGTAGAGATACCACAACCCGTTGTGATAGATTATATCGGGAGCCCAGGTATGTCCGTTGTAACCGGGTACTGCCTTTATTGCCCATTCGGGTATTGGGTCCAGTACCTGTTTCTCAAAACGCCAGTTTTTCATGTCGTCACTGGACATCACACTGATACCCATGCCGGTTGAGAACATATAATATCGGCCATCGCAGAATGCAACGACGGGGTCATGGACTGGAGTATACTCGGGAGTAATTGCCGGTCTTTCGGCTGCCTGACCGTAGGCTGCCATACAGAATATGGCAGCCAGAACGGTAAGCAGTATAGAAGTCTTTTTCATGATTGTCGGAATGAAATTGCTAACCTGAATTATTCTATTGTCAAAACAAATATGCTGAAACTGAGCGGATTGATGGCAGCCTGAATGCTCTGTCCCTTTCCGTCAAAACCATTCTCAACGGGAACGATGTTTACCGGAGCCTCTATTGAGTTGTCCTCATAGAGCTTGTCGCTTGACAAGTCAACACGCTTTGAAGCCGCCATAACGGCCTTTTTCTTAAGCCCGTTGAAATTGAATGTCAGCTGCTGCTCCTTATCGGATGTGTTGGCAACCTTGATATAAATCTGATTACCCTCACGTACTGCGCTGGCAAACAGGCCGTTCTGACCGTCCTGTCCGGCTACGGGCTTTCCGTTCATGGTAAGTCCTACCACATTCTGGCCTTTGTACAGGCTGTAGAGTTGCTGTACATACCAGCTAACGGTGCGGAATGAGTGCAGGTTGTCATACCAGATAAGGTCCGGGCGCCACTGCCAGCCCTCAACGTGGGCAAACAGCGGGGCATATGTAGCCATATGAACTATATCGGCATTACGCTCCAGGTCTGTCATGAATGCGGCCTCAAGCAGTGATGCATAGTAGTGGTTCCACTTCTTTCCTGTAGCATGGCAGGCATACTCTCCCGCAAAAACCTTGGGACCCTTGCGGTCATAGTTGTCATAGCGGGTGCCTTGACTCAGGAACCAATCGTACGGACGATAGAAATGCTCGTCAACAAGGTCGGCGCCCAGACGTTTCATCTCGGGCCAAAGGTAGTCAAACTGGTCACCCTCGGAGTTGGGACCTGATGAGCCTACAATCTTTATATTTGGATAAGCCTTGCGGATAGCCTTGATGAACGGTTCCAGACGCTCGGGATAGAGGGCGTCCCACTGCTCGTTTCCTATACCTATATATTTAAGGTTGAATGGCTCGGGATGTCCCATGTCGGCACGTACCTTTCCCCACTTGGAATCGGCAGGGCCGTTGGCAAACTCTATAAGGTCAAGTGCATCCTGGATGTAGGGGTCAAGCTGGTCAACCGGAACGTGGGCGTTTATATCATCGTTCTGGAACTGGCATGCCAGACCGCAAGACAGGATGGGCAGAGGCTCTGCACCTATGTCCTCGCTCAACTGGAAGAACTCAAAGAATCCCAGTCCGTAACTCTGGAAATAGTCGGGATAGAAACGGTGGGGGAATGTGTACTCCCAACGGTTCTCGTT
>DBYQ01000069.1:2307-10259 GCA_002310015.1 Bacteroidales bacterium UBA1182 | reverse complement strand
TCAACAATGCATCCGCCGGGAAAACGGAATATGCCGGGATGCAGGTCGGCAAGCGCCTGTGCCAGATCCTTGCGCAGTCCTCCTTCACGTCCTTTCCAGGTATCGGCTGGGAAAAGTGATATATGCTCAAGGTCTACGCTGGCTCCGCCACGGGTCTCCATAAATATACGGAGTGTGGCTTTTTCAAGTGTCTCGGTGGGACGGAGAGTAACCTTGTACTGTTTCCATTCCTTTCCGTTTACGGTCAATCTCTGTTGGCATACAAAATGGTTCTCACCCATAGAGGCGGTGTTGACCAGTTCAACTCTCAGTACGACCGGAGTCTCAGACCTGGCCCATACCGAGAAGTTGTACTGTTCACCTTTTTCAATACCAATACCAAAGAAACCTTCATTATCTAGACCGGTATGCTTGTGGGCATGACCGGGATCTGAAAGACGTACATAATGCGGATTGCGCTCAAACGGACCGTCATTCAAGACCTGTACGTTTCCGAATATCTTCCATCCCTGGAGAGCGTTTGGAAACTCGAATGAGCGGTTCTTTACCAACTCGGCGTATAGTCCGCCGTCGGCTGCGTAGTTTATGTCCTCAAAAAAGATACCGTACATGGTGCTTTGGATGGGAGCGCCGGTCTTCTTGAGATTTATATCAAAGGTGTTGTTCTCTGCGCTTACAGACAGTGCCGAAATCAGGGCAATGGCTGATGTAAGTAGGCTAATTGGTTTCATATCTGAATAATAAATAGGTTATACGGTTTGTTTTGTTTGCAAAAATATATACATTCGTAATCCAAAAGGTGGAAAAATGAAAACTATAGGTGGAAAAATAATCTCTTTGTTTTTATCGTTACTGCTCTTGTGTGCTCACTCTGTCAATTGCGTGGCACAAGGCTCGTTTGCCGGTTCGCATCTGTCCAAGTTCATAGGTATATCGGACGGACTGCCTTCAAATTTTGTGGACGACATAATGTTTGATGATGCAGGATTCATGTGGGTTGCCACTTCGGGTGGAGGATTGTGCCGGTATGATGGCTATGAATTCATAGTAATGGCCACCGGAATGGAATATGAACTCAAGAGCAATTTTGTAAGAAACGTAGTTGAGGACGGTTTCCACAGATTGTGGATAGGAACGGAGTGGGGCATTGAGGTGTTTGACCTTATGAACTCATGCATGGTCTCCGTGCCCGGAACTGAAGACACGGCTTTTGAACTCTTCAATGGCGGCTTATGTGCATATCTGACACTGGATTCAAATGGATGTATATGGGCCAAGACCGGCAGTACTCTTGTACGTATAGAGTTTGACGATGCCGGTAGTGCACTCAGGGTTGACAGTCTTGCTGACCCCCGCATGGAACAGCCTGCAATGGTGTTCAAGGACGTGGAGAAAAACGGAACAGTATGGATAGGTATGGGCGGAATAATATACCGCGTACGCTGTGCCGATGACGGACTGGTTTGCACCCCTGCGTTGCCGGGTTTCGTCTATAACCCCGAGTCGCTGGTTACCGATTATATAATAAAGGATCAGGATGTCTGGATATCTACTATCGACGGACTTTTCAGGTATAATCTGCCTACCGGTTTGTGGAAGTTGTATACCACAGATCCCGGTAATGACAAATCACTTTCCCAGAACTACATAAGCGGTCTGGCTCTTACGTCCGACAATACGCTGGTGGCAATATCGCTTAAGGGAGCCAATTTCTACAGGCCTATAGATGACAGTTTTGAACGCCTCTCAAGTGATTCGGATGTGGATGGCTGCAGTCTGAGCAGTAACTTCCTTAACTGTGTAAGTGTGAGGGGCGACGATGTCTGGTTCGGGACCGAGAGTGCCGGCCTTATCCAACTTAAGACCAAAAGACTGGCCTTGAACAATTACAGGCATCAGGCATCGGATGCTACATCAATTGCACCGAATCCGGTCAATGCGGTTTATCAGACCCATGACGGAATGCTGTGGGTGGGAACCGTGGAGAGCGGTCTGAGCTATACCATGAATCCAGAGGAAGGATTCCGTCATATCACCGCAAAGGAAGGTGGCATAAGCCATAATTCGGTTAGTGCAGTTACGAGTGACGACAAGGGAAATCTTTGGGTCGGCACATGGGGAGGCGGTGTAGATGTGCTGAATGGCGTCAGTCCATACGACAGGGTGCTTAAACCTGTGTGGAGGGGCGTTCAGTCGGACCGTTTGGATCATGTGGGCGCTCTGGAGCTTGATACCATTAACAATCTGATGTGGATAGGCTGCAATACCGGAATATACTATTGTGACCTGTCGTCATACAATGTCTATCAGGCACTCCCTGACCAGACTACAGGATGTGTTGGCTCGTGTATAGACTCTGAAGGTCAGTTGTGGATAGGCAGTCAGAACGGAGTGCATGTGGTTGACCTCAAGAGCGCCCGCAGGAACGGAGACCGCTTGGATTTTGACTATGTCAACCTCAGCGAAAAACTGGACGAACCCGGATCGGGTGTTCCGGATAAGATTGTCTCCATCATACAAGCCAAGGACGGTACCATATGGCTTGGCAGTAACGGAAACGGAATATACAAGACCGAGGAGAGCCTGTCCGGCGACTTGAGTTTCAGGAACATCAGCATGAGGGACGGACTTATAAGCAATGTGGTGAGATGTATTGAAGAGGATGAATGGGGCAATATATGGATTTCTACCGGAAACGGACTTTCCATGCTCTCTCCGGGCTCCATGCAGTTCCTGAACTATTCGGTAGAGCAGGGGCTGCTGTCATCGCAGTTCTACCTTAACGCTTCATGTGTATGTGCCGACGGGTCGCTCTGCTTTGGTACGGTGGACGGACTGTCTGTGATTGAGCCCTCCCGGAGCAGTTATCAGTATCCTCCGCTGAACCTCCATATTACCAAAACGTCCGTAAACGGTAATGTAAATTACAGTCCGTATACTTCTTCAATGACACTTCATGAGAGAGACAGGTCTCTGGTTTTCTCGTTTTCAACGCTTAATTACGCCACCAATTCCAGGTTCAGTTACATGTATAGGATAGAGGGGCTTGACTCCAGGTGGTACAAGGTGGGCGATTCGGACAATACGATCACTTATCCTTCGCTTCCTGCAGGTGACTATCTGCTTCAGGTCAAGGCAATGGGAGCTCCTGGCTCGGCGGCGGATATGATTAGCCTGCCTATTCATGTCAAGCCATATTTCAGACATACGATACTGGCCAAACTGTTGCTGCTTTTTGTGGTGTGGGGAATAATACTTGTATGGCATAAACGCAGGACCCGTTTCCTTGTAAAACAGAAGGAGTTGCTTCAACGTACTGTCGATGAGCGCACCAGAGAGATAAACAACCAGCGTATACTCATAGAGCGGAAAGCCGAGGAACTGGACCGTCAGAATGCCGTTCTCAAACATGAGGTTGAGGAGCTGGCAGGTAACAGACTGATCATAGCCCTCAATCCTGCAGTACCCGAAAACAGTAAGGATGACGATTTTAAATCCAAGGTTATGGAGGTGCTAAAAAACAGTTATTCCAATCCGGATCTGGATGTGGCGCTGTTTTGCGACCGCATGGGCATGAGTAAGACGTCCCTTAATAAGAAGCTGCAGGATTCAATGGGCCATTCGGTAACGGAACTGATACGCACTTATCGTCTGACCGTAGCCCATGAGATGATTGTGAACAACCGACAGACCGGTTTGATGAATATCTCCGAGATAGCTTATGAGTGTGGGTTCAATGACCCCAAATATTTTACGCGATGCTTCACTAAAGAGTTTGGCATGGCTCCCAGTGCTGTCTGAAACCGTTTTTTGAGCCTGGTCCAAAAATCCACCTTTTGCGTTTTTTTATACACCTTTTATGTTTTTATGTAAGATAATTTTGTACCAGTCAAAATTAACTAACAAACTATAAAAGGTATGAGAAAATTCAAGTTTATCCTTTTGTCTGTCCTGACCTTATTATATATAGGGCCGGCAATGACAAGTTGTGATGGGGAAATCGAAAGATACAATATTGATGCCCCGGATGACATTCAGCAGAAGATTGACTCTATTGCTGAAGAAAAAGCCAAGATTGATACCGGTGACACGGTATACGTAACGATTGCCAATTCAATAGTAGGAGCTGAGGATTGTTCAACCCCATGGAATGGTGCCACCTCACAGTGGTTTGTCGTTCCTTCAAACCGTCTTCTTCACATCGATTTCATCAACCACGGATCTGAGGCCAACAACTGGAACAACTGGAATCTCCGTGTTGCCGATGCATCAGAGAACAAGGTGGAATTGTTCGTGCTTCGTTCAGATGCATATGGATTGGGTGGTGCAGTTTTGTCTGCTATTGAGAATAACTATGCAGATTGCGCCACTGCTGCCGGATATGAAGATATGTGGGAATATTTCCGTTCTGTTATGGATGGAGCCCGCGTTGAGATGGAAATAGATCATTCCAAGACAGGTAATGTTTATATAACAGCAACAATGCATACTGCCAGTGGTGCTATCCTGGTTGAGAAATATCATCATCAGGTTTCTGCTACAGAGGACATTTTTGCCACACTCGTTTGCGACGGTAGCTGGTTTGATGTACAGAATGCCTACACCGTCACTTCAAAGGTTCAGGCTCTTGAGGATTTTAATGCCGTATCTATCTCTGTAACCGGAATGCCTAAGTTACTTGAGATTGGTCAGACCAATTACTGGGGCAATTCAGTTGCCACGGTTACTTTTGCCGATGGTTCTCAGGCTGTAGCTGATACTGCCGATGTTACATTCTCCGTAATCCCAGACCTGAGTTCTGTAGGAGAGAAGACTGTTGTCCTATCTTACTCCAAGACTAAGTTAGGTAAGTCCGGTACTACGGTTTTGGGTTATTACAAATTAAACGTGGTGAGTAATGTTGTCTCCATAGCTGTTACCAGGATGCCTGCTCTTGATACATATTATATCTATGATCAGTTGGAAGGAACCAAACTGCGTTTTGATACTTGTGGAATAGTAGTTACTGCCACATTTGAAGATAACACAACTGGTGTAATTGACAATGATCTCCTTGTATTTGACAGCATACCCGCTGCTGAAGGAACTCCTGAGGTTAAGATAACCTATGTGGGCAGCACAAATGACTTTACCACAACATGTAAGGTCAATGTGCTTAAGGGAACATCTGAGTTAGGTAAGGCCGATTATACAAATGCATGGTGGACCACGTTCACTCCCGATACCGCTCTTCAGGCCGGTGATTCGGTAGTCTACAAGGCAATGCTCTATTCACTTTCTGCTGAGAACTTCCAGAGTCCGTGTGTCATTCTGCGTAATGCTGCACTTGTAGAGTATGCTGTAACTCGTATGGACCATTTCGGTTGGGGTGACAGTTTTACTGATGATGTATTGAAGGAATCAAATTGGAACTGGGATATCTTCAAACAGAATCTTACATATTCTGTCGTAACAATCACTGTCAAGAACAACGGTGACGGAACAGCAAACGTAAGATATGATGTGGTATATCCAAATGGAGAGAAACATTTTCAGTCATACGCCGGCATAACTGTTGACAGTGCGAATCTTCAGACCGCCCTTGTCCTGCAGGAATCATATCTGGTATTTTTTGAATAATAAAACCTTGAATATATGAAACAGTTTAGTATTTCGATAGCATTATGCTGTATGCTGGCCGTATCCGGTTTTACGGGCTCAGTAGTAAACGCAGCACCTGCCTTAGTTCAGGCTGCTGATAACATAACCGTAAAAGGTACTCTTGTAGATGAAACAGGAGAGCCCGTTATGGCTGCTGCTGTGGTACTTAAAGGTCATACTACAATAGGAACGGCATCAGATCTGGATGGAAACTTCACTATCTCAGTTCCCGCTGATGCTGTGCTGATTATCCAGTCTTTAGGATATGAGACCAAGGAGGTGTCTGTAAACGGCAAGACCAATCTTGGTGAGATATTAATAAATACCGAGTCCCTCTTTCTGGATCAGGTTGTAGTGATAGGTTACGGCACACAGAAAAAAGCTGACTTGACAGGCTCCGTGGCAGTAGTTGAGGCGGATGAGCTTAAGCGGGTGTCACACAGCAACATCTCTTCAATGCTGGAGGGTAAGGTGGCAGGTGTAAATATCACTACTGACGGTCAGCCGGGTGCTGATCCGTCAGTCCGCATACGCGGTTTGGGCAGTTTTGGCGATACCAGCCCGTTGTATGTTATAGACGGTGTTCCCATGGGTACTTCCATCCGTGATTTCTCACCCAATGATATTGAGACCATACAGGTACTTAAGGATGCATCGGCAGCTGCCATATACGGTTCACGAGCTGCAAATGGTGTGGTAATAATTACGACCAAGAGCGGAAAGAAAGACCAGCCTATGAAGATTGACTATTCCGGATATTTTGGCGTTGACCGCATCAGGAAAGGAGTATATAATATCATGGATTCAGAGGAATATGGTGAATATGTAAGAATGGCTTTCGCCAACAGTGGTATGGAAGTTCCTTCTGGCTACAATCCCTCAAGCCCGGATTATCTGGATCCTTCAAAGTACAATACAGATTGGTTTGACACCATGTTTAAGACGGGTATCCGTCAGAATCACAACGTGAACATTTCGGGTGGTGGTAAGAACAATACCTATAATATCGGTCTTGACTATTTCAGCCAGAAGGGTACACTTGAGGGGGCGGGTCCAGATTTTGACCGTTTTACCGCCCGTATAAACAATAATATGGATGTCAAGTTCTTGAGCCTCAAGACTGGTGTCGTTTACAGCCATAGCAAGCAGAACAACATGTCCATGAGTAATGCCAACGAGTATGTGCAGGGTCTTTACGGACAGCAGTATCCGGTAATGGCATCGGCTCTTATAATGCCTCCAACCATTCTTGCACGTGACAGCCGCACTTGGGTTCTGGATGATGTGCTTGCTCCTGCTACTGAGTATAATTATGATTCTTTCGGGTATGGGACATATTATGACAAGATCCATGGTGATTTAAGAATGACCAACCCGCTTCTGACCAACAATCTGCTTGAGCGCAATACTGTGGTTGACAGGATTGTGGCTACAGGAACAGCCAAGGTTGACCTTTTGGATATGATAGGCCATAAGAATGAGAACCATAAGTTGTCATATAACCTGAATCTTTCTTACAGCCGTACTTTTGCAAAGGACTTTACTTTCGTGCCGGCTTTCATACAGAGTACCACCAATTATCTGGACAAGAGCAATGAAACACTGAATGAAGGTTATCGTTCATATACTGATGCCCTGATTGAGAACTTTATTACATATGAGGGAACAATGGGTCGTCATCACCTGAACCTTGTTGCAGGTCAGACATTTGAACGTGAGACTTATCATACACTTACCGGACGCGGCAACAACATGCCAGAGCCGTATTACCTTCAGGTTAGCAACGCTGAAACCCGTGATGCCGGTTCATACGAGAGTGAGCATGTATTGGCTTCATTTCTGGGCCGATTCACATACGACTATGACGGCAAATACCTCCTTCAGGCAACTGTACGTCGTGACGGTTCAAGCCGCCTTTCAAGCGATGGCCATTGGGACTGGTTCCCTTCTTTCTCTGCAGGATGGCGCATTGACCGTGAACACTTTTTCAATCTTGATTACATCAATCTGTTAAAGATCCGTACCAGCTATGGTATCTTGGGTAATGAGAACATAGGTGAGTACCAGTATATGGGCACGATGCCCCGCGGAAACTATACATACAGTTTTGGTGGAACAAAGGTAACCGGATCTGCTATTTCTGATTATGTAAACACCGCAATCAGATGGGAGAAGAAAAAGACTTTTGATATAGGTGTGGATTTGGCGTTCTGGGAGAACAAGTTTGAAATCAATGCCGATTGGTATCACGCCATGTCTGAGGATCTGCTCTATGCAGTAGCCGTTCCGGCCGAAGCTGGATCTACTAACAC
>DBYQ01000069.1:0-2264 GCA_002310015.1 Bacteroidales bacterium UBA1182 | reverse complement strand
CGTAGTTACGAGAATGCGCTCAAGTATGAGATATCGGCAAACATGACTCTTCCCAAGAATGAGGTAAAGAGCCTTGGTATGACAAATGAGCCACGTACTGATGGTTACAGCCGCACAGAGGTAGGTAATGAGGTAGGTCGTTTCTACGGATATGTATATGAGGGTATATTCCAGAGCCAGGAGGAGATAGACAATCGTGTCAATGATCTGGGCAATCCTGTAGTTCAGAGCGGTGCAAAACCCGGAGATGTTGCATACAAGGATGTCAACAACGACGGAAAGATTACTAATGAGGACCAGGATTATCTGGGCTCGGGAATGCCTAAGATACAGTTCGGTTTGAACCTGAGGTTTGAATACAAGAACTTTGACCTGAACATCTCCACTTATGGAGCTGCCGGACATAAGGTCCTGGACTATGTTGATATGGTTCTGCACAACTCATATGGAATAACCAACAAGAGTACAGACCTGTTGAAGGCATGGACAGCCGAAAATCCCAGCGAGACGGTTCCTGCCGTAGCATACAAAACTGATTCCTCAATCACGAACGATATGTTCAGTTCACGCTTTTTGCAGAACGGCGCTTATTGGAAGATTGCCAATATAGAACTGGGATACAACTTTAAGGATGGCACATTCGGCAAGCATATCAGCAATGCACGCGCATACGTTTCGGCTCAGAATCTGGCCACTCTTACTAAGTACAAAGGTTATAACGTTGACTTTGCCGGCGGTACATTCACTCCGGGATTCAACTACTGCTCTTATCCCACTCCCATGTCATTCATGGCCGGTGTTCGTTTCTCATTCTAATAACAGATATACCGTACTATTATGAAAAAGATAAATCTTATTATAGCAGCGGTCCTGGCTACCGGTATGGTTTCATGTGCCGATAAGCTTGATGTGACCAATCCCAACAACCAGACCACATATGATTTCGGAAACACCGAGTCAGACCTTCAGGAGGCTTTGATAGCATGCTACAACAGAATACGTCTGGAGGGCACATTCGCACGTGTAGGTTATACTATGGATGCAGTTCGCGGAGATGAAGTCTGGAATTCATCCCAGCAGTGGTATATTTCCTATGATAACCTTAACTCAAATGGTCAGACAGATATAGGTGACCAGTGGATTTGGCGCGATAACTATCATGTTGTAAACCGTTGCAACTTTGTACTTTCCAAGGTTGGTTCGGCAAGTATGTCCGACAAAGCCCGTAACGAGATCAAGGGACAGGCTCTGTTCCTAAGGGCACTGGCTTATTATGAGCTGGCTACATATTATCAGAATGTACCTCTCTATACCGACTATTCAGATTATTCATCACTGGAGGGTATGTATGCTTCCAACTCAAGCCAGGATCAGGTGTTTGACCAAATAGAGGAGGACCTCAGGGAGGCCATAACCTTGCTTCCACAACGTGACAAGGGCGGCGAATGGGCCAAGGGACGCGCTACTTGCGGATCGGCCGCCGGTTACCTGGCACGTGCTCTCATGTTCCGTCATAAGTATGATGAGGCCTATGGTTATCTGAAAGGCATAATAAAGGGTGACTACGGTACTTATGGACTTATGGATGATTATGGCGACAACTTCAAGGAGGGCGCACAGTTTGAGAATAACAAGGAGAGTCTGTTTGAAGTTCAATTCATGGATTACGGAACAGGTGGAGCCGATGAGGAATGGACTCCTGTAAATATCAGTTCAAACGCTTCACAAGGACATGCCGTAGAGAGTAACTACGGATCTCAGGCTCTGGGTAGTTGGGGTGACCTGGCTATGTCTCCCTGGCTGTACAACCTGTTCAAGGCAGAGCGTTGTACAGACAACACCCTTGATCCGCGTCTTTATTGGACAGCCGTTACGTATGAGCCGGAGTATAGCACATATACAGGTGCCATCACAGCTGCCTATCCTAATGGTGATCCGCGCTCCAACATCGTATATAAGAATGAAATCACAGCAACTCCGCTTTCAAATAACGGACAGGGCGGAATCTCGATTGCCAAGTTCACCAATGCCCGTAACAATATCTATTCAACTATCGTTACCGGCCTGCATTGCGGAATCAATCTCCGACTGATGCGTTACAGCGATGTACTGTTGCGTGCCGCCGAGTGTGAGAATGAGATAAACGGCCCCACACAACAGGCTATAGACTACATCAATGAGGTACGTCGCCGTGTAGCTCTGAAGGATCTTAAGCTATCTGACTTCAACACCAAGGAGAAACTCTTTGAGCAGATTGCCAATGT